>CAYYUE010000066.1:0-11293 GCA_964474745.1 uncultured Bacteroidaceae bacterium
AATTGTCAGATCCTGTAATGATGAATAAAATAAAAGTTGTTTTAGTTGTCTTTTTAGTCCTTTTAATGCCTGCAATGGCTCAAAATACCAATGAAGACAAAGGTTTTGAAATCTCAAAAAATTTAGAGATTTTTTCTTCGGTATATAAAAATTTACAACTTAATTATGTAGATGATATTGAACCCGGAAAATTGATAAAAACGGCTATCGATGCCATGTTAGAATCATTGGATCCTTATACAAACTATATTCCGGAATCAAATATAGAGGATGTAAAGCTCCAATTATTAGGGCAATATGGGGGTGTTGGTTCTATGATTCACCAAAATGGGGAATTTGTGTACATTGCTGAGCCTTACGAAGGATTGCCAGCTATGAAAGCAGGACTTCGTGCGGGTGATAAAATCATAGAAGTAAATGGAGAATCAGCGCAAGGAAAAACCTCGTCGGACATAAGTTCTGTACTTCGCGGACAAGCAGGGACGGAAGTGAAACTAAAGTTAGAACGAAACGGGAAAACATTTGAAAAGACACTTGTTCGAGAAGAGATTAAAATACACCCTGTTCCTTATTCCGGTATTGTTGGTAATGATTTCGGATACATAAAACTGAACGAGTTTACTCAAAAATCGGGAAGTGAAGTGCTCTCTGCATTCCAAAAACTCAAAACTCAAAAACCAAACATGAAAGGGATCATTTTGGATTTACGAGGTAACGGAGGCGGTTTACTAAATGAAGCCGTCGATATCGTCAATATTTTTATGCCCAGAGGAGAATTGGTTGTACAAACAAAAGGAAAAATTGCTGAAAAAAACACCAAGCACTACACACGCAATTCACCTATCGATACGGAAATACCTATTGTTGTGCTGATTGATGGTTTTAGCGCATCTGCATCGGAAATTGTAGCAGGTAGCTTACAAGATTTCGACCGAGCTGTCGTTATCGGAAGCCGTTCTTTTGGCAAAGGATTGGTCCAAAACATTGTTCCATTAACATACAATTCGCAAATGAAGGTTACTGTATCCAAGTACTATATCCCAAGCGGACGGTGCATTCAAGCGTTAGATTATGCCCATCGTGATGAAAATGGGAAAGCGATTAAGGTTCCAGACTCCCTAAAAACAGCCTTTAAAACACGTAGCGGTCGTACCATATACGATGGTTTCGGTATAGAACCCGATATTGAAGTAAATGATAGTATGATTGCAAATATTCCGATTGCGTTAATTCAAAAATTTCTTCTTTTTGATTATGCTACTCAGTTTGCTAACAATCACAAAGAAATTCCACCTCCTTCTCAATTCGAAATTACAGATGATATATATAAAGATTTTAAAACTTTTTTGAAGGATAAAAACTATGAATATGCCACTTCGACAGAAAAAGCGTTGAATCTATTAAAAGAAGCAGCAAAAAACGAAAGATATATAACCTCCATAAATGATGATATTGCTCTTTTAGAAAAAAAATTACATTCTGACAAATCCATTGATTTAGAAAAAAATAAAGATGAAATTAAGGAGTTATTGAAATCGGAAATTTTAAGTCGTTATTATTTCGAAAAGGGTCGTATTGAAGGATTGTTGAAATCGGACCCTGAAGTAAACAAGGGTATTGAAATTTTGAATAACTCTAACCAATATAATCAAATTTTGAATAAGAAAAAATAATGCCGTTCCCAACCAAGGAATCCATACACACGCATGTGTATTTTATTCTACTGGCTGCTCTTATTGTAGCTATTCCAACCTCTAATTTTGTAATGAGTGCAGCACAAATTTTACTCGTTGCAAATTGGCTTATAGAATGGAATATGAAAGCAAAATTTGCTATTGCTAAAAAACGTCCGGTTTTGCTTGCTTTTTTAACGCTATTTACAATCCATATACTATGGATATTCCTTTCTACGAATTGGGAGTATGCGATTGAAGATGTATGTAAAAAACTACCTCTTTTAGTGATTCCTCTCGTTATATGTACTTCCAATTCTCTAAGTTCTAAAAAAATACATATACTTTTACTGCTCTATTGCATATCGGTTTTTGGGGTATCCATTTATAGCTGGATAAATCATTTTCTCCATCCTGAAATTCCATATCGTAATTTATTCCCTTATATATCACATATTCGGCTGGCTCTAAATACATGTTTCGTTATATTTATCATTCTTCGCTACATGGTTGCGGCAAAATCATCGAACACTTGGCGGTTCACCAATTCTTATGTAATCGTATTTGTTATTTCAAGTTTTGCCATTATCTGGTTTTTATCATATCTTTTGTTGTTACAATCGTATACAGGGTTTATCATTCTATTAGCGTCCGGCTATATCATATGTTTCTGTGTTATCCACCGTATTCATAACAAAATACTGAAGCGAAGTATTACTTTTTCAATCCTTATCACCAGTTGTTTAATAATGGGCATGTTGGGTTATTATATTTATGGATATTATCATGTAAAGCCTTTATCGAAAAAACCTTATGCCCATACTACACAGCAGGGGAATATTTACCAACATGCAAAAGATGGTTTTATTGAAAACGGGAACTATATAAATGATTATATTTGCACCATAGAGTTGGAAACAGAATGGGCTAAAAAAAGCTCAAAATCAATGCATTCTATTACGCCGAATGGGTATCCCATTTTTCCTACATTGGTACGTTACATCAACAGTCTCGGTTTCCCAAAAGATAGCTCTGGCATTTCCCAATTAACGAAAGCGGATGTTGAATCTATTGAAAATGGTGTTGCGACTCCTTTTGAAACCCAAAAATTAGGAATACGAAAAATGGTATATAGGTTGCTGTTCGGATATGAGAATTATCGTATCTATGGAAAAGTAAAAGATTTTTCAGTGCTTCAGCGCTTAGAACTTTGGGACAACAGTTGGTCTATTTTCCTGCAACATCCTATTTTCGGAGTAGGCACAGGCGATGTTGCGGATGTTATCCGTGACAATCTGGTACAACGCCATTCAGAGTTGCAAAATTCGAATATGCGTACTCACAACCAATTTTTAACGTTTATGCTTACCTTTGGAAGTGTGGGTTTTATTTTGATCGTAAGCATATTTACATATGCCATTCGAAAAGAAAAATTGTTTCAATCCCTTTTGTTTGTAGCTTTTTTCTGCATTTTTATCCTTTCATTTCTAAGTGAAGATACATTAGAAACAGAAGCTGGGTGTGTGTTTACAACATTCTTTTTTACAGTATTGGCTCAAAATATTTATATAGGACAAAAAACAAACCATAATAAGCATACTTGCAGCAAGAGTTGATATCTATAAATTTGCAGCAAAAAGTATCACATGGCTTTTCGCATCTATTTATATTGAGTTTTAACAGCCCAATACCGTTCTATTCGAAAAAAATATTGATAACGAGAATTTTAGGTTACTCATAAAAAGATTACTAATAATACTATACTCAAGACGACTCTTATTTCCAGGAGTCGTCTTGAATATAAATATGGAAATAATGCAAATACATATAGAGCAGTAACCTAATTCATAAAATTCACGAATCTTATTTTTTTGCACTACTTCTTTTCTTTCGTTTCGATTGTGATTTTGCGGTTGACGAAGAAGTTGTTTTTCTGGATCTGTGTCCGTTCTTTTTCGACTGTGAAGCCGCTTTTCTTATACCTCTCTTAAATTGTTGCTTCCCTTCTCCTCTATTTTCTTCATCTTCCACTAGTGCAAAATCCATTTGTTTTTTCTGCATATCTACCTTCAGCACTTTTATGCATATGGAATCGCCTAATTTATACTGTCTCCCATACCGACGCCCTATTACTTGATAATTGTCTTCATCTAGGTAATAATAATCATCCTGTAAGCTATTTAAAGAAATCATCCCTTCACATTTGTTTTCTTCTATTTCAGCATAAATTCCCCATTTACTTACTCCTGAAATTAAAGCGGAAAAATTTTGTCCGATTTTGTCTGATAAAAATTCAGCTTGCTTATATTTTACGGATGTACGTTCAGCTTCAGCCGCTTTACGTTCCATTATAGAGGAATGTTTACATCGATCTTCATATACCTCGATATCAGCAGAAACACCATTTTGAAGATACCATTCCAGCAATCGGTGTACCATCAAATCCGGATAACGACGAATCGGAGATGTAAAGTGAGTATAGTAAGGAAAGGACAATCCGTAATGTCCTATATTCTGAGTAGAATAATAAGCTTTTGACATAGTACGAATCGCAATGGTATCTATCATATTTTGTTCACCTTTCCCTTCCATATCGACAAAAAGTTTATTGAATGAGTCGGCAAGAGCTTTCCGGGAATTCACACGCATTTTATATCCCAACTTACTTACAAATTGAACAAATGTATTCAATTTTTCCGGGTTGGGTTCATCATGAACTCGATAGACAAAAGTCTTAGTTTTCTTTTTATCTTTTACCTTTCCCACAAATTCAGCCACATTTCGGTTTGCCAACAGCATAAATTCTTCCACAAGAAAATTGGCTTCTTTCTGTTCTTTGATATACACGCCGATAGGTTTTGCATTTTCATCGAGTTTAAATTTTACTTCTTTACTTTCAAAGTTAATAGCACCAGCCTTAGAGCGTTCTTTTTTCAATTTTTTAGCAAGGAAATCCAATTTTAACACCTCTTCTTTCAAATCTCCCTCTCCATTTTCAATAATAGCTTGAGCTTCTTCGTATGTAAAACGTCTCTTAGAATGAATAATGGTCTTGCCAAACCATCGATTCAGCACTTCGGCATTATCATTCATTTCAAATACGGCAGAAAAAGAAAGTTTATCTTCATGAGGACGCAACGAACACACTCCGTTACATAACCGTTCAGGTAGCATAGGAATGGTACGGTCCACCAAATATACAGAAGTAGCACGTATGTAAGCTTCCTGATCAATCAAACTTTCAGGGGATACGTAATGCGACACATCCGCGATATGTATGCCTACTTCGTAATTTCCATTTTCCAAGGCTCGGAACGATAACGCATCGTCAAAATCTTTTGCATCGGCTGGATCGATCGTAAAAGTGACAATATCCCGAAAATCGCGACGATTGCTCATTTCGATATCCGTAATTTCAAGTGATATTTCCGCTGCAGCTTTCTCCACTTCGTGGGGAAAGGCCAATGGGAAATCAAATTCTGCCAAAATAGATTGCATTTCTACATTATTATCGCCAGGTTTTCCCAATACTTTAATAACCTTCCCTACAGGATTGTTTAAATTTTCAGGCCATTCGGTCATTTCCACCAATACTTTATCCCCGTTTTGAGCATCGTGTAAATTTTGAAGAGGAATAAATACATCTACGGTCATAGTACGATTGTCCGGAATTAAAAATGCAAACTGATCTTGTCTCTTTATTTTTCCAACAAATTGAGTTTTCGCTCGCTGCAATATTTCCACCACTTGTCCTTCGGGTTTATGCATTTTTCGAGCAGGAAATAATAATATTTTTACCATATCACCATGCAATGCATGCCTTACATTATTGGGAGCAATCATAATATCTTCCCGCGTATTATCATTGGGTATCACATATGCTTTCCCCGTCTGTTTCATATCGATAGTTCCTATAACGTAATTTTTTGGCAATAAATCATCGTTAATACCTTTCGGATCTATCTTGTACTTGCCTCGTCCATCTTCCACTACTATTTTTTCTTCCGCCAGCATCAAAATAGTATTCATAATCATACTGCGAGATCCTTTGTCAAAAGCTCCCATACGAGAAGCCACTTGTTTATAATTGAACGAATCAAAAGGATTATTTGCAAACACTTTCAATACAGATGTGGTAAATGCATTTTTTTCTTTCATACTATTTTTATTATGTATATCATTTATATATAGATGATTTGTCTTCGATCTTGATCCGACTGCAAAACAGCTTCCACTCCAAATACAGCCTTTATATTTTCGGATGTCAGTCCTTGTTGAATCGGACCATGGTAAACAACATTTTGATTATGTAATAATAACAAACTTTTACAATAACGTAGAGCGATATTCAAGTCGTGTACAATCAATAAAATTGTTTTTTCCTCATATGAACTGATATCGCGCAATAATTTTATAATCTCAAACTGATGCGCAATATCCAAATTGGAAAGAGGTTCGTCTAAAAGCATAATAGGTGTTTGTTGTGCTAGCGCCCGAGCTACCATTACACGTTGAAGTTCTCCTCCGCTCATTTGAGACGATGTAGAAAACCGTAAATGCCATGTATTCGTTTTTTTCATACAAGCTTCTACAATATCCCAATCTTGTTGCGATTCGTTCTGCAAATGTTTTTGGTAAGGATTTCGCCCCATCAATACCGTTTCGAAAGCAGAAAATTCAAAATCAATGGGAACTTGTTGTGGAACAAAAGCAATTAGTTGGGCTAGCTTCCGCGCCGAATATGTTTTTATATCTTTTCCTTTTATAAAAACGGATGTATGAGCTATGGGAAGTAAACCGGCAATGCATTTCAATAACGTAGTTTTTCCAGAACCGTTAGGCCCCATAACTGCGCAAAAACTACCCTTTTCAATGGAAAAACTCAAATCCGTGAAAACAGTCTTTTTGTTATATGCATAATTCAGCCGTTGAACTTGTATCATCAGAGTTGTTTTTTATTTTTATACAACAAATAAATAAACATAGGCGCACCTACAAGGGACGTTATACTTCCTACAGGAAGCTCGGAAGGTTGTAATACTGTTCGTGAAAGTGTATCGCAAAAAAGTAGAAATATACCTCCAACAAAGATAGAATACGGAATAATTTTTCGGTTATCAGCCCCCACGAGTAAACGGATACAATGCGGAACTATTAACCCCACAAATCCGATAACTCCACATGTGGAAACAGCAAACGCAACCATCAATGTAGTGAAAAACAACAACCGCTTCTTCACTCGCTCTACTTCTACTCCTAAACTTTTTGCTGTCTCACTTCCGGAAAGGAGTAAATTTAAATCTTTACTATAATAAAGCACCACGACTATCCCCAAAACAACACACGGCAATATTACAATAACATCCGTCCATGAAGCAGAAGCAAAGCTACCCATCGTCCAAAATATAATACGCTCCATTTTATCTTGGTTCAATACCATTAAAAAGGAAATGACAGAAGTTATTAAGAATGTGAAACACACACCTGTAAGCAATAACGTAGTAGTATGCATTCTATTTCCAATAGATGCTATTTTGTAAATCAACAAAACGGTGATTAATGCGGTGATTAATGCCATTGCTCCGATTCCAAACAAATAGGATTCCCATCCCAATAAAATGGATATTGAAGCTCCTAACGAAGCTCCTGAAGAAATTCCCAATATATATGGATCTGTTAGTGGATTGCGAAATACAGATTGATAGGTAGCACCACATACGGACAGCGCAGCACCTACTAAAAAACACAAAATAATACGCGGCAACCGGAGATTCCAAAAAATCATCGTGTAAGTATTATCGGATGCTATAGTAAATTTGTCCATCACCATATTGGCAATTTCCGTCAATCGAAATTGTGTTACCCCCAACATAGCTGAAACCACGACTGAAATCAACGACAGTATAACCAATATCAATATACTGTATTTTCTTCTCCGTAGTGTGCGATGTTTCATTTTTTTGAGGTTTTTAACTTAAAAAAGTTTATATAACTTATGTAGCTTGAAATAGGGCATACACACTTCAACGTAAGGAGTATTTTGAAAATTATTAGGATTTCAACAAATCTTCCATTGTATAATACCCTTTTTTGCCTTTCATGAATTCAGAAGCAATTACAGCTCCTAATGCGAATCCTTTACGCGATTTTGCGCTATGTTTTATAGCCAGAGTATCTATATCACTATCGTATATAATTTCATGTATACCTGTCACTTCACCCTCTCTTATGGCCGTTATTGGTATATCGGTAGATTTTTCAGCTTCATTCAGCTCCCATTCCTCTTTTCTGTCCAAATTTTCAATAATTCCTTCAGCTAAAGTAATCGCAGTGCCACTTGGAGCATCTAATTTATGAACATGATGCGTTTCTTTTATAAGAACTTCATATTCAGGGTATTTATTCATCAACTTAGCCAACTTTTTATTAATGCGAAAAAGCATATTTACTCCGATGCTGAAATTAGATGAGACAAATAAACTCTGATCTCGTTGGCAACAATCGTAAACTACACTATCCAGCTGGTCATACCATCCGGTTGTTCCAACTACAATAGGGAGGTCAAGGTTAAAGCATTTAAAAATATTGTCCACCACCCTATCAGGGGTTGAAAAATCTATAGCTATATCGCAATGTCGAACTTCATCTATTTTTTCCATCCAGTCATCTGAACTGTCAATAATTACAGCTATCTCATGTCCTCGTTCGGAAGCAACGGCAGCTACTTCATGCCCCATTCGTCCATAACCAAGCAAAGCAATTTCCATATATATCTTTTAATGGTTTTCAAATGCAAAGATACATATTATTTTTCTACATACAATTTATAAATTATATCTCACAATTTAACACTTTTAAATCCCTGAAACGAATTATCTATACCTCTGAAAATACATCGTATATTCAGATGAAACATCCACATTGTGTAAAAAAGACCTCTGAATCGATTATTTCTAAAGAGAAAAAACAAACTTATAATCAATTTATGCATTCACTTCTTTATACAATGCTTCGTTTTTTCATAATTATTGGCAATAACCTTTTGTAAATTTATTCTTTTTTTATACTCTGTTATTCAATTCATTATCCTCATGTAGCATATGGTTTGGGCTGGACAGAATGATCACAACTTTTAAATCGTATTATTTTTCCGTAATTGTGTTTCAAAATGGAAGTATAAACTTTATTTAAAAGAGATTGTTATGAAGAAAAATTATATAATTATGAATCTTGATCCCGTAGAGTTTCGTTATCTAATAGCAGCTATTTGCATCATTTCATCAGCATTGATATTTTATTCGATCGGTGTTTGGTCGGAACGAATACAAAAGACATTAAAAGGATGGCATCTTATTTTTTTCTTATTGGGTTTATGCTCCGATGCTGTTGGTACATCGTTAATGGAACATATTGCTCGTCTTTCTCATTTACACGACAATCTCCACACAATTACCGGAATTATTGCCATTACCCTGATGTTTGTACATGCAATATGGGCCATTTGGACTTACTTTAAAGGTTCTAGCAAAGCAAAAAAACAATTTAATAAATTCAGTATTATTGTTTGGATAATTTGGTTGATCCCCTATTTCATAGGAGTTTACATAGGAATGAGTTTACATTCTTAAAATCTTTTCTCAGAGGGTTTTCCAGCTATTACTATCTAAGAAATTACGATCCTATAATGATCATTATTAAAACCCTACAAATTCTCATATGGCTTGTTATAATCAACTCAAAGCAATGAAATAAAAAGTTAATTATTGAGAAATATAGTTTCCCAAAATTGTATCGTGTATGAAAATATTATTTATTAATGGAAGCCCCCGAAAAGAAGGCAATACCTCTATTGCTTTGTCGGAAGTTGCAAAAACATTGCTTAACAATGGAGTCGAATCCACCATATTGTGGTTAGGAAATAAAGCGGTACATGGTTGTATTGCATGTAATCGATGTAATGAACTCAAGCATTGTATATTCAATGACGAGCTATATAAACAAATACGCATGGAATTACAAAATTCGTCCGGTTTAATCATAGGTTCTCCTGTTTACTATGGAGGGCCTAATGGATCCCTTTGCGCTCTTTTGGATAGAGTGTTTTATTCTTGTTCAGAACTATTGCAATATAAACCAGGTGCTTCTGTTGTTGTTTGTCGTAGAGGGGGGGCCAGTGCCGCATTTGATCGCTTGAACAAGTATTTTACTATTTCCAATATGCCTGTTGTTTCATCTCAATATTGGAATTCTGTACACGGTTTAAGACCTGGAGAAGCATCCGAAGATGAAGAAGGTATTCAAACCATGCGAACTTTAGGAAACAATATGGCATGGATCGTCAAAAATCTACCTATACACGAGCATCCGAAACAAGAAATTACCAAAAGAACAAACTTTATTCGGTAATAGAGCTTCTCCTAGTAATGTATAGAATAAAGCACATTCTATATTTGATTGCGATACACCGTTTCACATTACCAGAGCAAAGCTCCTCCTGCTTTTAGGATACGGAAATCATTCCATTTATTTTGATTCAGAAACGATCCTTTTTTATGAACCATGGGACTACATAAAGCTCGTGGTCAGACTTTTGAAAAACTTTTGTTCGATTTATTCGAAACACTAGACAATGCACCTGAAAACAATATATTAATAAATAAGGGTTTGTGTTCTAAAAATAACACAAACCCTAAGCCAAATATTTGAGGAGAATTGGGGGCGTTTACCCAATTTAGGCGAAGTAAAACAGCATGGAATTACAGAAAAGTTGTTATGTATTATTCTCGAATAGTATCTGATATCACAAAATAGCTCCCTACAGCGACCTTTATCTACGGCCGTATCGCAAATAGAATACCTTCCTCTTTGTACTAAAAATACAAAAAACTAAAATGATTGATTATAAAAAGAAACTTTAGTAAACCATATAATTATGTATTACATCTTTTCGGTGAAAATACTTCATGATCAAAATATAAAAATCCGGCCATTGATTCATCATTATATAAAGACTTTTTCCCGAAAACGTTAGCTCCAGATGATACCGTTAATCGTTTCCTTTCAAAACAATTTAATATTTTCGACAAAAAAAAGAAAAAACTGTTTTATATTTGTTTGCGACCATTTCCATTCACGAACGATATTGCTTTCTTTATCAATTGAAGTTGTTTTTTCTTTATTCGGAACGATATTTCTTACCGAGGTATACAAAATTTAAACCCATACATATAAAGCTGATCGTAAAAATTGTTGACACCGCACAATCATTGCTTGAAAACTTTGTAGAGGCGACCGATAAGGTAATAGCAAAATATTGATTCTAAATACTATTTTTGTTTTGCTCATGCCAACATTTGCCATAAAAACAACAATGATAATCGAAAATATAATTCAACAGCTTGGTTTTGGAAAGGTTATGAAATAGGACCGATCCGATGACACCCAATATTCAATGTTGCATTCGAGATACTTCTGAAAAAGTATAGATTTATTTTTTGAACGGACACATTACTCTTTTATCCACCCATATCGCTTTTTTATTTATTATGGATCAACAGATATTCATAGTTTTGGAATATCGTTTCAAAGAAGTAAAAAACGTTTGAAAGTATATGAACCTT
>CAYYUE010000067.1:0-11284 GCA_964474745.1 uncultured Bacteroidaceae bacterium
AAATGCCTACATTAGAGTTATCATTAATCATAGATTTTTTTGCAAAATATACAATACAAAACATCGTTGTAAAGATTTTGGTTTCTCCTCAAAACATTATTATAACAGAACGAAATATTCCATATACAATGCCGATTTATGAAAGAGGCATGCATTTAAAACGTTCATCAATAAAAAGAAATACCACTTCTATGCTCACAACAATTAAATCGAACAACTATTTGGAGAATTTTTTAGAGCATAAAAGAGTACTTTTACAAGGAGCCAATGATGCTCTATTTCTCAATCATAAAAATCATGTTGCAGAAACGACATGCGCCAATATATTTGTTGTTGTAGAATCGACTATATATACTCCTTCATTGGAATGTGGCTTACTTCCTGGAATTATACGACAATGGGTTATTGACCGCTATCCGGTAATTGAAACTTCTTTTTCCGACGATCTATTATACAATGCGAGCGAAATCTTTATAACAAACAGTTTAATGGGGATTATGCCTATAACAACATACGAAAACAAACACTTTCCTATTGGAAGTAAAACATTATCAATAATGGATGAATATAAAAAATATACAGTATATCATTTACCATAAAACTTGTTGTAAGGCTTTGGCTTTATCCTGTGTTTCGTTCCATTCCGATATACTATCAGATTCTATAGTGATACCCCCTCCTACTCCAAAAAAGGCTTTCCCGTCTTGTTTTACAATGGTTCGAATTATCATATTGAAGTCACAATTTCCCCTAAAATCGAAATATCCAAAAGTGCCAGTATACAATCCTCGAGGCACCGTTTCTAATTCTTCAATTATTTCCATAGTTCTCTTTTTGGGAGTTCCCGTTATAGATCCTCCCGGGAAACAAGCTTTCATAGCCCGGAGAGCCGTTTTTCCATTCTCTAATTGCCCGGTAACGGTAGCTACCAAATGAAATACGGTAGGATATGTTTCCAAAGTGAATAACTCCGGTACTTTTACGGAATTAGGAGCGCATACTTTATTTAAATCATTTCGTTCCAAGTCAACCACCATGAGTAGTTCCGATTTGTCTTTTTCAGAGCACAACAGTTCTTTTTTATTTCTACAATCTTCCTTTTTAGTACCCCCTCTGGGTCGAGTTCCTTTGATAGGACGTGTTGTAATAATATCATTCTCTATATTAAAAAATCGTTCCGGTGAAGAGCTTATTATTTGAAAATCGGGATAAAAAGCATAAAAAGCAAATGGAGCTCCATTTATAGTACGTAAATGTGCATATATATCAAAAGAATCACGAATTGATGTACACCAAATCTGGCGCGTCATATTCATTATATAGGTATCCCCACTCCGGATATATTCTTGTATCCGATCTACAGCTTGCAAATATGCTTTTTTATCAAAATTAGAGAAAAACGGCGTAACCATATTTGTCTGATTTACCTCTATAGGAAAAGCCTTTCGGATTTTTCTTTCGATTTCGTCTGAATCATGATCGGTCATCCCCATCGAAGTGAGGTAACTTCTTTGTTCTTTCAAATCAAAAATAATAAGATGATCATAGAACAAAAATCGACAATCAGGAATAGAAAAATCATGGGATGATTCATGAGGTACATTTTGCAGTTTCATTCCCATATCATATGAAAAAAAACCGATACATCCAGCAACAAAAGGTAATCGGCTGGATACTTCAATGCTATATTTTTCCAACTCAATTTGTAAAACTTCAAAAGGATCTCCATCTATAATTTGATCATTTAAAATACAAGAATTACTTCTAAATTCGAACCGAGAGAAAGGATTTAATCCGATGAAAGAATATCGTGAAAGTTTAGTATCCTGATTCGCACTGTCTAAAAATGCACTTTCGGGTATATCTTTAAATAAAGCATATACGGAGAATGGATCTTGAAACATGATTTCTTTTATTGTAAATTTAGGCATCGGATTTTTCTTGACAAATTTTTAAAAAGTTCTCCAGCATCTTATGTCCATATTGAGTAAGATAGGCTTCGGGATGAAATTGCACCCCATAAATGGGATAGCGTTCATGTCGCACAGCCATAATAGAACCCTCTTGTGAACGTGCACATACATTCAATGGAGATATACTTGTATCACTTAGCTCCAGTGAATGATATCGGGTTACTTGTATCGGGCTGGGAATACCTTGAAATAAATCCCTTCCGGTATGTGTTATTGTGCTGATTTTACCATGCATAGGTTTTTGACATCGCACGATAGGCATTCCAAAATATTGGCCTATACATTGATGACCTAAACAAATACCTAATATGGGGATGCGGTTTTTAAATGTTTCTATCGCTGACAAGCAAATTCCTGCATGAACAGGTGTTTTGGGTCCCGGAGAAAGAACAATACCTTTATATTGGATTGATTCTATTTCTTGTATGGATACAGCATCATTATAACGAATGTCTACTTCTTCTCCTAATTCTCTAAAATACATCATCAAGTTATACACAAAAGAATCATAGTTATCTATCATCAATATCATATACGACAAAATTTTATTGTTTCAAAACAACATGTTGTTTCATGAAGAAAAAAAATGAACTTTACATCTACAAATACATATCAGATCATTTTAAAACGATACGACGGAGTAAAGTTTACTCCGTCGTATCGTTCTATTATTGTTGAAATTATTCCTCAATCAATCCCTTTGCTACTTCCATAGCTTTTTGTAATCCGGCAAGATTTTTACCGCCCGCCGTCGCAAAGAATGGTTGTCCTCCTCCTCCTCCCTGTATTTCTTTTCCGGATTGACGTACTATATTAGACGCATTTTTACCGATATCAACCCGATTTTGACCCAATACGACCATCAAAGAGGGTTTGTTATCAAAAATACTACCTAATACCATTGCCATATCGGGATTTACGGAACGAATAGCCAACATTACATCTTTCAATATATTCAAGTCTATATTCAAGGTTTCTACTACCAAACTGTTTATTGCAAGTTTATCTTCAAAATCTTTACCTATAGCTTTTGCGCGTTCTTGTTGAAACCTCATCACTTCACTTCGAAGTTCCGTATTTTCATCCATTAATTTTTGAATGGCTGCAAATATGTCTTTTGGGGCTTTTAACAGCTCTTTAATTCCTTCGATCTGGTCTTGTAACGTATCATTGAATTCTTCCGTATAGATTCCGGTAACAGCTTCAATACGACGCATCCCCGCTGCTATAGCTGACTCATATACAATTTTAAAACTACCTATATTTCCTGTAGCAGAAACATGAGTTCCGCCACAAAATTCTACAGAATCATCGTATTTTACCACACGTACATGTTCTCCATATTTTTCGCCAAATAAAGCCATGGCTCCCATTTTTTGAGCTTCTGCAATAGACATGGCTCTGTGTTCTTCTAGGAATATGTTGCGCCGGATTTCTTGGTTCACTAATTTTTCCACTTTTCGAATTTCTTCATGTGTCAATTTGGCAAAATGTGAAAAATCGAAACGTAAACGGCTATTGTCTACAAAAGAACCTTTTTGTTCCACATGAGATCCCAAAACGATTCGCAGTGCTTTATGTAGCAGATGGGTTGCAGTATGATTATTTTCTGTTTGACGACGTTTTTCATTATCTACCATCGCCACAAATCCTGCCGAAGGGTCAGAAGGCAATTGAGTTACCAAATGTACAATAAGGTTATTTTCTTTTTTGGTATCAAAAATTTCCACAATTTCGTTTCCATAAATCAATACTCCTTTGTCTCCGGCTTGTCCTCCACCTTCACCATAGAATGGCGTCTGGTCAAACACAAGCTGGTAAAATTCTTTTTCTTTAGTCTTTACTTTTCTATATTTTACAATCTCTACATCGGCCGAAAGGGTATCGTAGCCGATAAATTGTTCTTCCTGTCCGCTGTGTACATTGATCCAGTCGTCAGTATCTACCGCCGCGGCTGCACGTGAACGTTGTTTTTGAGCTTCCAATCCCTTTTGAAAACCATCCATATCTACAGTATAATGGTTCTCTTTTGCCATCAACTGTGTTAAGTCAATAGGAAATCCGTATGTATCAAACAGTTCGAAAGCAAATGCTCCATCAATCGTATTTCCTATATTTTTTGTTATATAATTTTCAAACTTCACAATTCCATTCGCCAAAGTCCTTAAGAAGGATTGCTCTTCCTCTAAAATAATGCGTTGGATGAGATCTTGCTGTTTTTTAAGCTCCGGAAACTGCATTCCCATTTGATTTACCAATGTTGGAACCAATGTATTGATAAAAGGTTCTTTACATCCTAAAAATGTATATCCGTAACGTACGGCACGACGCAAAATGCGACGAATTACATAACCGGCTTTAGCATTGGACGGAAGTTGACCATCGGCAATAGAGAATGAAACAGCACGCAAATGATCAGCGCAAACGCGCATAGCAACATCACATTTTTGATTACTCCCGTAAGCTATGGAAGCATGATGTGCCAATTTCTGAATCAATGGTTGAAACACATCTGTATCATAGTTGGATTGTTTACCCTGCATGATCATACATAACCGTTCAAATCCCATTCCGGTATCGACATGCTTGGCAGGAAGCAATTCTAATGTCCCGTTTGCTAATCGATTGAACTGCATGAAGACCAAATTCCAAATTTCAATTACCTGCGGATGATCCTTGTTCACGAGCTCTTTACCGGCAATTTTACTTTTTTCTTCAACGGAACGAATATCTACATGTATTTCGGAACAAGGGCCGCAAGGTCCTTGTTCGCCCATTTCCCAAAAATTATCTTTTTTCGATCCTAATAAAATGCGGTCTTCCGCAATATGGGTTTTCCAAAGATTAAATGCCTCCATGTCTTTTTCAAGACCTTCTTTTTCATCGCCACCAAAAACGGTAACATACAAATTATTTTTATCTATTTTCAATACGTCAGTCAAAAATTCCCAACCCCATGCAATGGCTTCTTTCTTGAAATAATCACCAAACGACCAGTTACCCAACATTTCAAACATAGTATGGTGATACGTATCGTGCCCTACCTCTTCCAAATCGTTATGCTTACCGGATACTCGTAAGCATTTTTGAGAATCGGCGATACGCGGATATTTCACAGGTGCATTTCCCAAAAAAATATCTTTAAACTGATTCATTCCGGCATTGGTAAACATCAGCGTGGGATCGTTTTTCACTACCATAGGAGCCGAGGGGACAATATGGTGCTGTTTGGATTCAAAAAATTGTAAGAACTGTTGTCTAATTTCAGTTGAAGTCATATATAATGTCATTTTTCTTTATACCTATTTTCTGTTATCTTTCTATATGGGCTTTTTTTTCATAGAAGGTATGAACCACGTATTTTTCTTATGTTATTTCAAGCTTTATCCATATTTTAATCTTTCTTATTATGTTTGAAATGTCAAAAAACAACAATAAAATAGGAATTTCTATTTATGTTATATCTTTCTGGCATTTAATGCTTATTTTAGTTGAGATTTTCGATTTTATTCTCTGAACACTTTACCATACAAAATTTATTTTCATTTGAATATCGCAATACAGCTATCTGATTTTTATTCTTTTATTTTGCAAAATTACAATTTTATTTCAGCAATACCGATTTTACATAAAGATTTACACATTTTACCAATTGTATATTTTCTTTTTTATCATCAAAATCCTCTGTGTTTTCGAGATGTGTTTGCTATTACTTCATTTCGAGATCTGGTTTTTCGAACAGCGGATTGCGTTGGTTTCTCTATTGTTTTGTGCATCCCCTGTGTGGACTGTGTTTTATTTGTTTTTATTCTTTTTTCTTTTGTTTTTATAGAGGTTGGTTTCGAATTTTGTGCTTCAGGTTTTACTGATTCAATGGGTTCTAAAGATTTATTTTTTTCATAATCTTGAGGAATATTACGAGAGTGTTTATATCCGGAAAGACGATTCACCCGACTGATTTTGGAAGATAAATTATGACCTCCTGTAGTATAAAAATCATTGAAGGTAATGATCACAGATGGTGTTTTCAGATAGCGGGCACCTGATGTACTTAAACTTCGTACATAATAATCCTTTATAGCATTCAAATCGATTCCGATCCATTTCAAATTATTCTTCCCTATTGTACGCACTAATTCATTTACTCTACGAGCTCTCATATAAGTGCGATATGTTTCTTCATTATGTACATGCGTTCCACGAGGATATGCCAATTGTTTTGCCAATTTAGTAAGCGCTTCTTCGGAAATTTCATTCAACATCTTTTTTACTTCCTCAAACTGCGTTACAATATTTTGTTGAATATTCAATTTTATTTCTTGAAAAATCTGCTGCCTCTGTTGCTCAGAGTAAGTAAACTTATATTTTGTTTCGTTTTCAACAATCTGTTTCTCAATTTGTTTACGATGAAATTCATCAAAAGATTTCATTACGACAGAATCGGAAAATTGTGTTATTTTATTCGGTTCCAAATTCTTAAACACATTCAATGCTTCTTTGGTCGGTTGTAATAGTAAGTAAGGCTTATTTTCGGGAAAAGCTGAGTAGGTATTCCCCGAGTAAGTTACTCCATTATCCATAAACAACTGATAAATAGCTGTATATTGAACTACTCTCGCTAAATCGGTATTACCGATAGTAGCAAAATAATGGTATGCCTGATTCTCGTAGCGAGCTCCTACAGATGTGCTCCGTTCTTGTGAATTGAAATAAGAAACCGGCAATGAACCGGTTCGATTCAATGTATAAATAGTAGTATTTTCTATATCGATAGCATACATTGCATCCGTTGTATTCCAATTATAGACTAACTCACTCAATCCCAGCTTACGAAACAACGGTTTATCAAATGGATAATACCTAGGTTTTGGATATCGGTAATAAGCTTCTTGTATGGATCCGTTTTCTGACCAATCTTTCAACAATATATCCGTTATGGTCATTAGATGTCCAAATTCTGTATTTTCCAATTCTTTGCTCAAATAAGTCGGACACCAATCTTTTCCATTTGGCATTTTTCCGGCTAAAAAATCATTGATATCCAGGCTTTGCGACAATTCTTTTTCTGTAACGGAGGCTAAAAGTAAAACCGATTCTACCTGTAGCGGAGGCAGCTCCGTTAATGGAACTTCTCGTTCGCGTCCAATGATAACGAGTGTCGAGGAGTCAGCAAAGGCTCCTAATATCAAATCGGCATCCAATACAAATTGCCGAATATGAGGAATTTCCGAACCGATGTCTTGATGCTTGGGTATTGCCCAAGCTATAAACCCAGGTATTCGGCTAAAAAACACTCCTGTCGCCTTATTGTCAAATAAAGAATCAATCGTCAACACTTGGTGGGTGTCGGTAAGCGAAATAAAACCTTCATTGTTTTGAAAAAACCACTCATGGAATTCATTAAGGGATATCTGGTAGTCCAATTGAGAACGAGAAAAATATGTTCGTCGTTCATGAGTATTCAACTTCATTGCGTAAGGTTTGTAAGACGATAAATAAAGCAGCTCGCTTAATTTTAGAATACGTCGATTCAAATTTTCTTGCGTTGCATTCCCGAGTACAATCATTATATCGGTAATAAACCCATCGTAACCTATTGGGTGTTTTCGATCGTATACTTGGTAAGCAAATGTTTCGAATATTTTGGAAATACTGTCTCGCTCAAAATAAGGTGGAGGTTCGGAAATAATGAGAAGTATACTGCTATCGGGGAATGACGCTACTCCTAACGTTTGATAATGATATGGAAAGCGTTTTCGAAAATCGATATATATCGAATCTCTTTGTAGAAAAGCTTTCGTTTTTTCCAAATGTATGTTTTGATTGGGAATGTATTCATAGCTAAATGTTTTAGCCGTTTGTTTTTTTATGATTTCAGAAATAGAATTTCGAGTAAGCAACACAATACCTAGTATGAAGATACTGGGTAAAAAAAATTGTAGTATTGTTTTGAATCTTGCTTTTCTCATATCGCTTTTTTGTAAAAAACGGTATTAAAACAGGCTCCCTATCTGATATACGGCAAAGGAGATGATCCACGCGAGGACAAAAGTATAAAGACTTACTACAACTCCCCATTTAGTGCCAAATTCTTTTTTACAGGTAATAATTGTTGCGGTACAAGGCACATATAAAAGCACAAACAACATAAAAGCAAATGCAACCAAAGGAGTAAACACGGGTTTTCCAATACGAGGTCCCGATACGTATACTTCAGATTGCAGAGAAGAGGTCAATGAGGTTACATTTTCCACATCGTCAACATGGTATAAAATGCCTAGCGAACTCACTACAATTTCTTTGGCTGCTACTCCGGTAAGAAGGCTGACGCTCATTTTCCAATCAAATCCCAAAGGATACATAACGGGTTCTATGGCTTTCCCTATCCTTCCAATGTACGAGTTTTCTTTTTGTATCATAGAACGATAAGCCTGCAAATGTAACAATTGAGAATCTTGTTGTTCGTCAGTAAGTGTATTGTCTTGTTGTACATACGCTATTTGTTCATCTATTTTTTCAGTTTCCGCATTTGTACGAGGAAAATATCCTAATCCCCAAATGATAATGGCTGCAATTAAAATCACACTACTGATTTTTTTCAAATATTCTGCTGCCCGATCCCAAACATGAATACCTAAATTTCGTAACGTTGGAATACGATATGGGGGTAATTCCAAAACAAATTGTTCGGAATCTTTTTTTAATACCGTCTTTTTTACAATCAGGGCTACTACAATAGCCAATAAAATACCTATCAGATAAAGAGATAACAGTATCAAAGCTTGGTATTTGGAAAAGAATGCGGAGACTAAAAGTAAATATACAGGTAACCGTGCAGAGCATGACATCAAGGGAATGATCAACATAGTCAATATGCGATCTTTTTTATTCTCCAATATGCGAGTTGCCATAATAGCGGGAACACTACACCCAAAACCAATTAATAATGGAATAAAAGATTTTCCATGTAAGCCGATTTTATGCATCAGTTTATCCATAATAAAGGCAGCGCGTGACATGTAGCCAGTATCTTCCATTATGGAAATAAACATAAACAGTATCAAAATATTAGGTAAAAAAACCAACACACTTCCAACTCCTTCTACAATACCGTTAATAAGTAAATCACTAACTATTCCGGAAGGAATCCAATCACGCAACCATACCATCAATAATTCAACTCCTTTCTCAATCCACTCTTGAGGATAAGATCCCAGCGTAAATGTGACTTGAAACATAATATATAAAAAAAGGAACAGGATGGGAAATCCTAACCATTTGTGAGTTAAAATATTGTCAATACGCTGTGAAACAGGGAGCTGCTTTTCTTGCGGGAATGTCAACGTTTCCTTTAAAGCACCTCGAATAAATCCATATTTAGCATCAGTTATGACCTCTGAAGGTTCTTCTTTGTGTACTTCACGAAGATGCTTTCGACTTTTCTCGGAAACAGCTACTATTTGTTCATAATTTGATGCGGTTTTAAAAATATTGAGGGTTGTTTTATCATCTTCGAGCAACTTCAAAGCCAAGTAACGGGCCGAATAACGGTCCATAATATCCTGATTTAGGGATATCACCTTCTTTATCTTTCCAATTTCGTCTTCAACATCAGTCCCGTAATTGATATGAATATGCCGATGTGTATTTTTTTTATCTTCGTATGTATCTATAATTTTATTCAATACCTGAGGAATTCCAAAACCCTTATACGCCATTGTAGGAACGATGTTAAATCCCAACATGCTCCCCAAATAGTTACAGTTCAACTGGGAACCGTTTTTTTGAAATTCGTCGTACATATTCAATGCCATTACAATACGTACATTCATATCGATAAGTTGGGTGGTTAGGAATAGATTACGTTCCAAGTTTGATGCATCCACCACATTCAACACTATATCAGGATGTTCTTCTGTAATATATTTTCGAACATACAACTCTTCGGGTGAATATTCAGTTATAGAATACGTTCCCGGTAAATCAATCATGTGAATCGTATATCCGTTATGTTCAAAAGTACCCACCTTAGCATTTACAGTTACTCCACTGTAATTACCTACTTTTTCACGCAATCCCGTGGCGAAATTAAAAAACGACGTTTTCCCGCAATTAGGATTTCCTACCAACGCCACTTGAATTACCTTCGATTTTTTATCGAATACACTTCGTATTTCTTCGGTAAAAGTAGAAACGGATGTGTTATCTCTTTCCGCGTCGGGAATATCGGTAACTTCAATCAAAGAAGCTTCACTTCTTCGCAACGACACATGGCTGCCCATAACCTTATATTCGATAGGATCTCGTAACGGTGCATTTTTCACAACCGTGATAATTTCACCTTTCACAAATCCCATTTCCATAATACGATGACGAAAACTTCCATGTCCATTCACTTTTACAATCACACACTTGCTATTTGAGGGGACATCGGAAAGAGTTGTTTTTCTATCATTTAACATTTCTACATCTTGCTTTTTCAAGGTACAAATTTACAACTAATTTCCTATTTTCTATGCTTATTTTGGAATAAAGGTTATGGATGATTTATAGGTTACTCTCTACCGATTTATTTTTTCATTAATGCAACTTCATCAGTAGATAATTCAAAATGTCCTTTTAAGAATTTATAGGGTTTTGTATAGATAAAATATGAATTTCGTTCTAGATTCATTGAATATGCAGTATCCCCCTAAAACAGATTGGTTATGAAACGAGTATCTTCTATATTATGCTTAACTCAATAACCGAAAATTTCATTTTCTTCTGAATGCTTTTTCAGTACTGTCAATGTATTGTTTTTTGCAAAAGGGATTGTTTTATCCAGTATTATAGGATATAGTTCTAATACATCTGAATTATTTTCTAACACAATATAATCATAATCCCAATCCAACGCAGAATGAATATCTTTGGATTTCGATTTCATTGCAAAATACCCTTTTCTGTTCATATATATGTATGGCAAATTTGGTGCGTAATCCCTTATCGTTAAAATTTTAGCTTCCTTAGGAATATGAAGGCTATCTAAAAAGAATTCGGAATTTTCAAAATTATCTAAGGCCATCTGCGTATCATCATTCCAATAATAAGCGGCTCTTCGCCAATCGTTAATACGGATAGCATGCTTATATGAAAAAATCCCAAAGCCGATTATTATGACAATCCATAATATCTCTGAAAATTTAAATTTCGGTAATGGTATTACAGACAATATAAATATCAAGAGGAGAGCGATTGGCAAGAAGAAAGAATCTAAAAAATAATAATCATGATCTACATATCGGTCTAACATCGCAATACCGAATAAT
>CAYYUE010000068.1:0-11060 GCA_964474745.1 uncultured Bacteroidaceae bacterium
ATAATCGAAGATTGAATATGGAAATTCATTCAAGAAGATATTATATATGTATAAACAGGCAGTACGGAGTTTATAGGTTTTCCATAATCATTGATTATTCATTCGGATTTTATTACCTGTTTCAAAAAACAATAATGAACGATAAAAATACTCTTCATATTGGGATTTGATTTAGTATGTGAAAGACCATTATTACATTATTTTCCACATCAAAAAAAACCATGCTGCCTGAAAGGGGAGATAAATAGTGTACGAATATCAAACTTCTATTTTCTTTTTTCCGTAAACATACACAGGTTGTGCATGTTTGGCTGTCGCGCATTTCAATAACATCAAATCCAATGCTTCCTAAATAAATAATTGTGTGTTGGATGCCCTATGTTATTGTATGTAATAAGAAACTGTTGCAAATCTTACAATCCTAATATTTTCGCGACCGCATTCAGGAACAAATGGATTCGTAAAGGCACTTAGAGAAATCCTTATATCTTACATATCCATTGAAGCATTTGGAATCAATCGTTGTTTTAAAATAAATAAAAAAATTCTCAGTTATTAGAACATAAATAGTGAAATTATAATTATGCGCAAAAAACTCCTATCGAGTGTATTTTTGTTTTTACTTCTTAACCTGCTTATAAAACCGTTTTGGATTTTAGGCATTGATGTAACTGTACAAAATACCGTAGGGGCAGAAGAATACGGTTTGTATTTCGCCATTTTTAATTTTTCTTTCATCTTTAGTATTTTATTGGATTTGGGTATTACCAATTTCAACAATCGAAATATTGCACAGCACAATCATCTTATCGGGAAGCATCTTTCGGGAATTATTGGAATCAAATTACTATTATTGTTGCTTTTTGTTATTGTTACTTTTGGAATAGGTTATGTTATGGGATATGAGTCTCAGCAATTTCATTTGTTGGCATGGATTTGCTTCAATCAATTTTTAAGTTCATTCATTTTGTATTTACGTTCCAACTTTTCGAGTTTGTTATTATTCAAAACAGATAGCTTCCTTTCGGTACTTGACCGCATATTGATGATCTTATTTTGTAGTCTTTTGTTGTGGGGGCACGTTATAGATAAACCGTTTCGTATTGAATGGTTTATTTGGGCTCAAACAGCTTCGTATTCAATTACGGCTATGATTGCATTAATCTCACTTATGTATAAAACAAAACTTCGTCGGCTCACGCTCAATATTCCTTTTTCAATAATGATTATCAAAAAGAGCCTGCCCTTTGCATTGCTGGTATTGCTTATGGCCTCATATAACCGAATAGATTCTATCATGCTGGAACGAATTTTGCCAAATGCGCAAGGCGATATGGCTTCCGGAATATATGCAAGTGCATTTCGACTACTGGATGCATTGGTCATGCTTTCGTATTTGGTTTCCATTCCTCTACTGCCTATTTATGCTAAAATGCTAAAGGATAAAGAAAACATTGCTCCTATCACACAAATGATATTCACTTTTATGTTTGTGTTTGTGACAGCCATAGCCATTACATTTTCTTTCCTGAGTTCACAATTAATGAATATGTTATATGACAATCATATAGAAGAATCGGCAGCAATATTCCGCATTCTTATTTTTGGATTTATTCCTATTTCGATAACTTACATTTTCGGCACATTGCTTACGGCCAATAACAACCTTAAATTGCTTAATCTGCTTTCGTTTGGTACATTACTGATTAACATTGTTATTAATCTTATGCTTATTCCAAAGCTGGGAGCTATGGGCTCTGCCTATGCCAGTTTAACAGCGCAAAGTGTTGTAGCTGTTACTCAAATTATATTTGTTTTTCGAATTTTTCGATTCCCAATACGTTACAATTATCTATTTAAAATAGGGATGTTTGTTATAGGTATTCTATTGTGCAATATCGTAGCAAGTTATTTCCAGTGTATCTGGTGGCTTCAAATCGCCGTTATCGGTTGTGTAGCTCTTACACTTACTTTTGTATTACGACTGTTCCGCATGCAAGACATTATAAGAATTTTGAAAGAAGAGTAATCTTTGTATCAAAAAGTGTAGTTGAGATCGAAACAGTATCAAAATGAAAAACAATAATCTAATCGATAATGATTTCATTTGTTTTATAAATCGGCCGGAGGAACTAGCTTTCAATATATTTATTCCGAAGATGAAAACATTCGAAAAGGCATATCCAGGGATTCGCTCCGAATAGGTTGAACCAAATTACGAAGTTCTGTTATATCCAATTTCTGATACTCATGACTCTTCGATTGAGTAAATTGTTTTTTATGCAACCGATACCGATCTACGTTGTACTTTATTGCATTATTAAAATTGGTTCTGGATATGGTTTGTTTCAATTCTTCCAAATTCATTTTTCCTGTCAAATAATCATCTATTTGCTTAGAAGTAAGGTATTTTTTATATTTATTCAATTCTTTTTGCGGCAACAATCCTGTAACGGAATCTACTTTTGAATCTACCGAGGAGAAATCAATAGCTCCTGCCAAAGTTGTTTCCAACAATACCAGGTTTTTCTTATTTTTATCTTTGTAAAATCCTAAGTAGGCATGTTTGGGTTCTACAAAAATAACAGGTGTTAATCCTATCTTTTTCAATATGGATGACATAAAAGCACAAGCATCAATACAATTGGCCTGTTTGTTTCGATATACCTCGTCGAAAAAACGGATGTACTGCGAGTTCACCTTTTTAGAATACTTGCTTGTATTGGAAATAGAGCTATACTTGATTCCTTTGGTTTGAATGAAGTACCAAATGGCAAATACTTGTTTTAATACATCTTTTTCACCGGTTTGATACCCGGAGAAACGAGTAATCAAATTTTGCTCCAGGATGTTGTTTAGCATAATATCCAACCAAGGATGTTCTTCATTTACGAATGCGGCAAACATCCATCGGTAATCAATATATTTATTGGATGTGTCTCGAATACCCAGCAAACATTCATTAACACTCCGATAATTGAATCGCAAATTTTTCACATCCACCTCTTCGTCGTTGATATAACAAGTAAATGTAATATCTACGTTTCCAGGTTGTTTTATTCTTATAAGATTATCATATTTCCATTTCACCAAAGGATGAAAAGTATAAGTTTCTCCTCTCTTGGGCAAATTAGCTTGAAAAATAGTTATATAATTCAATTGAGAGGAATCCATTACAATACGAAGTACAGAATTATTTTTCGGACTGGTTACCTGATAAGTAAAAAAATCCGATTGATTCTTTCCATTGTAGGTGGCTAATCCCATAATTAAAGAGGGGTATAAAATATTCTCAAAATTAGGATCATAAACAACTTCAAAATTTACTGCTTGCGGATCAATAACTCGAGTTTGTTTGTCTTCTGTACAACTCCATAATAAGATAATGGCCAACAAAGTGGTTGTGATGCTTCGCATATTATAATATTCCGTTTATAGTTTTAATCTTATTGATTACTGTTTCGGTTTTTTTCGTAACATTTTAATAAACAACAATGCCGTCGCCATCGCGATAAATAGTTGCACCGTTAACATAATTACTAAAGCCGATGTGTTCATATAGAAACTCCTTTCTTTTTAATATTATTGTCTCCGATCTTAATAAAAATACAAATAATAATAAATACCAGCAATAATAAAATACGAGACATATCAATATAAAATACATTATTAATAATTGTTCCTGAATATAATACATCACCTGTTTGGACCATTTGATCTTTTGTAACCTGCAATAATTGGTTGGGTGCATAGGCATAACATTTGAAGGCCTTCCCATCTGAAATACATACATAATTTCGATTATTCTCAGTGTAAATAGAATCAACTGTACCGGAATTTTCGGCATAAAAATCGGAAGCAAACCATTTGTCGTTCGGACCAATACCTTGATGTTGCAATTCACCTATAATACTGGTTTCATCTAAAGTCCATCCTTTCAAACTAACCTGAGACCAATCATCATTTTTAGGTTTTATAAGTGCCGCTAAGAATATTACAATAAGCATTACCGGTGTAACATAACGCAATATAAATTTAAAGATTTTCGGTACTTTGATATCTGCACCTTGATGCATCATTTTCCATCCTTTATCCACACCTATAACCCACGAAAATAAAATAGCTTCGAACATGGCAAACACAACTAATGATACTGTGCCTGCCCAATAATCGTATTGATCAAAAACACCCTTATTAAAGAATAAAATGGTAGGAAGCCCCAGTAATAAAATAATGATGCCAAAAAATAAAGCCGATTTTTTACGTTTCCATCCGAATCCGTCTTTGAGAAATGCTACAATTGGGGAGCCCATCGCTAAGGAAGAGGTAATTCCGGAGAAAAACAGCAAACCGAAAAATGCGACTCCTGCAACGGCACTCATCAAATACCCCCATTGCCCAAAAAGATAAGGTAAGGACCGAAACCCTAATCCGAAGCCTCCCAATCCGGTTAGTTCTATAACTTTATCAATCCCAAAATACCCTATCGAAATAGGAATAATAATGGCACTGCCAATGATAATTTCACAAAACTCATTTGTGAAGCCGGTAGTCATTGAATTGAGGGTAATATCATCTTTTTGCCTTAAATAGGAGGCGTAACATTGGATAGTACCCATTCCTAAGGACAACGTAAAAAATATTTGTCCTGCAGCAGCCAGCCAAACCTTAGGATTGTGTAACGAATCCACCTGAGGTGTCCACAGGAAATTAAATCCCACAATACCATCATATAAGGCTCCATTAACGCCGGCTTTTAACGTAAATGCTTTTATCATTAAAAATACACCAAACACAATAAGTAAGGGCATGCATATTTTCGCTACTTTTTCTATCCCTTTTTGTAAGCCTTTACTTAGAATCCAAATATTCAATACCAAACATAAAACATAGAAGAATACAGCCTCATAAGGTATTCCGGTTGTGGAGGTTCCAATATCTAAATAATGATCGAAGAATGCGGAAACCTGTCCTTCAGAAAGGCCTTGAAAGGTACCTATTATGGAATGATATACATAGGACATCGTCCAACTTTCTATATAACAATAATAGGCTCCGACAGCCAAATTACAAAAGATTCCGAAAGATCCGATATATTTCCAAACTACCCGCTTGCTGAGGGTTTTCATGATAAACGGAGGCGAATTATAACCACGAACGCCACCATATCGTCCTATAGACCATTCTATAAGAAGTAAAGGAATTCCTAACAAGAAAAAAGAAACCAAATAAGGAATAATAAATGCTCCTCCCCCATTCTGGACAGCTTGTACCGGAAACCGTAAAAAGTTCCCTAATCCTACTGCGCTTCCCGCCATTGCTAATACAAGCCCTAGGCGAGATCCCCATCGTTCTTTCGTTTGTTCCATAAAATTATTGTTTTAAAATTATAAAAATACAATTTAGTATATAAACTACATTTTACCTCTAAACAAAAATAACTTATACCGTATACTATACCTCACAGCATGATTTCATACTTATTCTTAAATGTAATATATTTTTCTATAACAATTAAAAACTATAATATTCCTTTTGCAGTTATAATTATTGTCATATACATCTTTGAAATTTTTATTTCAAAAAAATGTATTTTTGCAAGAAAAATAACATGTTGTATACATAAAATAAATTATTTTTATGGAATTTTCCGAATTAGTAAAAAAGCGTCAAAGCGATAGAAAATACGCCGATAAAAATGTAGAAATAGAAAAGTTGAATACCTGCCTCGAAACGGCACGTCTTTCTCCTTCGGCATGCAACTCACAACCTTGGAAGTTTGTGGTAATAAACGAACCTGATCTTAAAACGAATATTGCAAATTGTATTGTTTCTATGGGAATGAACAAATTTGCACACCAAACACCCGTTTTTGTGGCAGTTGTATTGGAAAAAATGAACCTAACCGCTTCTATCGGAAGTGTTATTAAAGACAAAGAATTTTCTTTATTAGACATCGGTATCGCAGTAAATCAGTTTTGTTTGCAAGCTGCTGAACTAGGATTGGGGACATGTATCATTGGGTGGTTCGACGAAAAAAAAGTAAAACAACTTTTAGGTGTCCATAAACAAAAACGAATTCCCGTAATGATCGCCGTAGGGTATCCGGATGCTCCTACCCGAGAAAAAACGCGCAAATCTATCGAGCAAATGAGTTGCTGGAATCACTATACATCGTCCTGAAAAATGTTCAGTTACCATAGAAACAAATGAGAAACGTCTATATATTTTCAGGTGTTTCCGATTCTATATTTTATTTATATCTCTTGTGGATTGAAGATGTCTTTTTTATGTGATAAATAAAATCGAAACAAATTTCATCCCTATTATTGCGTTCTCATTTTTCAGATACTTGCTGCATTTTCTTTTTTCTTACTCGTTGACGATTAAGCGATCTTCAGGAATCAGAAGATTGTAATTATATGAATTTTCAGCCTCCCTCTTCTTTTTGGATATATACAAGAGTCTTATGTGGCATCTCCTATTTCGGAACAAAAGGGATACATAAAAAGGGCACCCAAATAGATGCCCTTTTCATAAAAAGATCAATGTATGTATCCTATTTATTTAGTCTCATTGGCTTTCGTTTCGGGTTCCAAAATTACGCGAACATAATTTTTGGTATTGATATATTTTTTAGCAATATCTTTTACATCTTTCGCTGTAACAGATTTTATTTGGTCTGCATATTTATCAATATCATCACGATTTTCATTAAAGTAGTATGATCCGTAAATATAGCCGGTCCAAAATCCATTTTCATTTAATTGCGTTTCACGAGTACGAATCGCTTGTTCTTTAGCTTTATTCAATGTTTCTTCATCAGGACCATTTTTAATATAGCTGTTAATTACTTCTAAAACGGCTTTTTCTAATTCGGGAGCTTTTTCAGGATCACATCCGAACATCACTGTCCAACTCAAGGTTCCTTCAGGATATTTTTCATAATCAATACTTATTTGCGGGCTGTATGTTCCTCCCAATTTTTCACGAATTACTTCTAACATCGTAATACTCATGGCATCGTTAAGCATTTTAGCCGCTAACTTTGTTTTTTCATTATAATCGAATTTTCCTTCGCCTACAATAGCAAACATCCCTTGGTTATCGCTACCTTTTTTCACCATTTTTTCTATTTTTCCGGTAGCGAATTTAGGATGACGATTTTTCCACATTTCTTTTCTTCCAGTGTTAGGCAAACTTCCTAAATATTTTTCAATAAGAGGTAATGTGGTATCAATACTAAAGTTTCCTACAAAAAAGAATACAAAATCACTGGCATCGGCAAAACGTTCTTTGTAAATTTCATAAGCTCTATCCAAGTTAAGGCTATTGAAATTTTCTTCACTTGGAATGAGAATCATACGTTTTGAATTGGGGTATGCTGAAGTATATAACGTTTCCATAAAAGCAACTCGAGGATTTTCGCGAATAAATTTGTATTGATTTTTCATTTGAGAAACATATTTATCAAATGCTTCTTGGTCTTTGCGTGGTTGATCAAAATACAAATAAGTCAATTGCAGCAATGTTTCCAAATCTTTAGGAGAACAATTTCCGCTAAAACCTTCGTTTAAGTCTCCAATAAAAGGACTTATAGAAAGATTCGTTCCTTTCAATTTTTTCATCAATTGAGTATTGTCAAAATCGGCAATACCACTTTGATCAACAATAGTAGAGGCTTGAGATGCAGTAAAATATTCATTATCTTCATATAAAGAAGTACCTCCTAAGCTATAAGCTCTTACTAAAATTTCGTCCGCTTTGTGTGTCGTAGGTTTTAAAACTACGCGAACACCATTACTTAAGGTATATTCCGTATAACCTAGTTTTTTGTTCTCTTTAGTGCTTACTATTTTTCCTCCTTTTAATTCTTTGTTCAACAAAGGTTCATCTTTAAAATTATCTACATAAGGTTCTGTTTGAATATTTTTCATATTTGCAACAATAACTCCTATTTGTTCGGTAGTAGGTACTTTTAAATCTGTCTTTTCAGGTGCAGTTAGATTTAATACGAAGTTTTCGTCGGTAATCCATTCCGAAACCATTTTATTGATTTCTTCGAGCGTAATATCGTCCATAAATTCTTTTGCATAACGATATTCTTGGCGGATTCCAGGTATAACCTCTCCCTCTAAGAAGTTATTGGTATATTCTTGAGCAAAACTTACATTTTGTGTTTTGTTTTCTTCCTTAGCGGCTTTTTGATAACTGTTCAACAGTTCTTCTTTTTGGCGATCCAATTCGGTTTGTAAAAATCCGTGTTGATCTACACGTTTCAGTTCGGTAAGTAATACTTCAATCGTTTTTTCAATTTCATTTTCTTTAGGAGCAGCACCGCAATAGAAAGCATCTACTGAACGGCCTAAAAATCCACCATATGATCCATAAGCATAAATAAATGGGGCACTTGCTTTTTCTCCAAGTTCTGTAAAACGAGCATTCAACATACCGTTAACTAATGAACGAGCTAAGTTTTGGCGGTAATCTCCAACAGTTCCCTGAGGTGCTTTTTTATGTTTCCAGAAAAACGATACAGAAGTATTTGTAGCTTCTTTGTCGGTGGCTACAGCAATTAACGGTTCTTTATTATTAGGAATGCCATATTCTTTTCTTTCTCTCGGTTTTTCAGTTTTCTTGTATCCTTCGAAATATGATTTTAATTGTTTTTCAATTGCATTTACATCAAAATCACCTACAATAACAATAGCTTGTAAATCGGTACGATACCAATCTTCATAAAATCGTTTGATTACATCGTGTTTAAAATTCTTCACCACATCGTAAGTTCCTATGGGTAAGCGATCTGCGTACCGAGAATCTTTCAACATAATAGGCCAAGTAGCTTTGCGCAAACGTTCATCGGCTCCTAAGCCCAAACGCCATTCTTCAAGAATAACGCCACGTTCTTTTTCAATTTCCTCTCCTTCGAAAAGTAATCCACTTGCCCAACCGTCAAGAATTTTAAATCCCATATCGATCATTTCAGGACTGTCGGTTGGAAGTTCTACATAATAAACGGTTTCGTCAAATGAAGTCCATGCATTAATACCACGTCCAAATTCGATACCCTTTTTTTGCAGTTCACTAATCATATCATTACCTTTGTAATGTTTTGTCCCATTGAAGGCCATATGTTCTGTAAAATGCGCTAAACCTAACTGATCATTGTCTTCTAATATAGAACCCGCATCCACTACCAATCGAAATTGCGCACGGTTTTCAGGTTTTTTGTTGGCACGAATGTAATACGTTAATCCGTTATCCAGTTTTCCGATACGAACTTTTTTATCTACCGGAACTTTCTCTGTTAAATCGGTAGCTTTTTCTTTTTCAAGAGTCGCTCCAATCTGAGAGAAACTTGTACTTGCTACAACAAGCAGCATGATAAGCATCCAAAATTTTGTTCTCATGATTTTTGAGTTTTAATGAATAATTCTATTAATTAATTTTTTATGTTTTATCTTCAATCTACGTTAGGAACATATTCCAAAATATCACCGGGTTGGCAATCCAATATCCTACAAATTGAGTCTAATGTACTGAATCGAATCGCTTTAGCCTTTCCCGTTTTCAATATCGAAAGATTTGCCGGTGTTATGTCCACACGTTCCGCTAAATCAGTAAGTGAAATTTTTCGTCTCGCCATCATTACATCTAAATTTACTATTATTGCCATAAGTATTAGCTCCTTCCGTTATACAGTTAAATCTTGTTCTTCTTGCAAGTCGTAACCGATATTAAATATTTCAGCCACAAAAAGTATCAAAAGACCAAATAGAATCCGGGTAAAATGAATACGGAAAACTCCATCAGGAAACATTGTAGTATTTACTAAAAATGTTTGAGCATATTGACATTCAAAATAACTTGCAAAATCAACAGATAATGACATTAATATCAAAAAAAATCCAATGAGTCGTAACCATAAAATATTTCGTTTTTGAAATACTTTTCCTTGTTTAATAGACTTATAGAGAGAATGTAAAATAATAAATACACATACAAAAATAGCAAAGAGCAAACCAACAGCAAGCCATTGTAATATAAGAGCAACGGTTATATCTGAAGAATTCAATTCTTCTTTATCATGTGTAGCTATGGAAATATCGAACTTATTTATACGTGCATTCAATCTGATATCCTCGTTATTCGGGCTTACGATAGGGATATCGTATTCATATGTACCAGAACTATTTTTTAAATCCGTAATGCATATCGATTTTAAATTTTCACGTTTCAAATTTTCGTTAAGCTTTTCAAAACTATAATAGTCCTCTGTTGAAACAGCATTTGAAACAAACAATCCGATACACATAATGATAATGCCAAAAAGCAATCCATAAAGGATCCACAACCGTTTCAATTTTTTATTGCGTTGTAATTTCATAATATCGATATATTTTTATTGAAAATCAATATGCAAAGGTACATTTTTTTTTATAATTCCAACTACAATTTTTAATAAAAAGGAATTTTCCTAGGAAAATTCCTTTCAGATGAGTGTTTAGATTATGTTTTAGACATTATTTTATTTGTTCTCAGATACAAATTTCCATTCATTATTTTTTTACATACTTTATTTCAGAATCATACTCCTTTTCCGTACAAACTTGATTTTTCTCTAATGTAGCGGGTAGCATTCCAGCCACTTCTCTATAATGAGCTATTATGTTAGCAAACGAAAATTCTTTCATCTTGCGATTTATTTCTTCATTTACATTTATGGATTCACTTCCGAGAACTCGATCGTATACGTCATTTTCTAGTAAAAACGTCGCAAATGGATCAATATTCTTACTGTGAGGTCTAGTACACATCGCGTTCGTATTATTTACAAAAGAATTTGCTTTTAGATCATGAGCACTGCATACGACTACTAATATCATAGACAGCATAAAAATTTTTCTTTTCATAGTTGTATTCATTTATTAAGTTTATTATTCGATATATTTTTATTGAGAAACAATATGCAAATATACATCCATTTTCTCGAAAACAAAGAAAAAATTATTGTTTTTCAATAAATATTTCATGATAAATGATTATTCCGTTACATA
>CAYYUE010000069.1:0-10932 GCA_964474745.1 uncultured Bacteroidaceae bacterium
AAATAAAAGCATTTCTCCCTTGTCTTTGTTGGGCATTTGCAGTTCTATTCTTTTTATTTTTAAAAAAAAGAATTTCTTTTTGATAATTCTATCCTATTGAAATTTATTCTAGCGATACTTTTTTAAAATCTCATCTTCTCAACAAAGCAATTCTCTACAAATTTACATTTTTGAAAGTTCAAGCAAAGCAATATGACACAAAACTTAGATATAGACACACATATAATCGCATTTGTCTTGTGAAATGGAGAACAATTGTTCTCCATTTCGCCTATCAGGTATTAGGTATTTATATTCATTCGGCTTGTCCGTATTAATCTGCTTAGAAAGAAAAGCAAAAGACTCGGGTTAATTGTATATGGAATTATTTTCAGAAATGTGTGCACAAGTACTGTCAAATATTAAATTGTTTTACTTTTTCTACATTAGTTTAGTGATAAAGAATTCCTTTCTAACAGCTAGATTTTCAAATAAAAAGCAATCCTTGGCATAATTTTATAGAACTTGTTTCAATCACATTTTCAACTTTGTTTTAATGGGTAAAATTGATAATGATCATTCTAACAATACGATATATAGTAAATTTACGTTATCTAAAGCATTATTTACCGAAGAATAACATTTCTTTTATAAATAGTTATTTTTATCTAGAAATTATTGGTTATATACATATATGAGAAAAGCAGTATTCCTTTTATGGTTTGTATATGGGGCCGCTCTATACGGGGCAAACTACACAATCAGTGGAATTATTACCGACAAAAAAAGTGGAGAAACTCTCATCGGAGCTACGGTTGTCGACAAATTAAGTGGAAAAGGAACAGTTACGAATGTTTATGGCTTTTATTCGTTAACACTTCCGGAAGGACCGGCAGATGTTCATATTTCGTATGTAGGATATACTCCCATACAAGTACGCTTAAATATAAAAAAAGATACTACTCTATCAATCAAACTCGAAGGCAGTATCATATTGAACGAAGTTGTAATTAAAGCACAACGCGAAACAGATCTGAAAGGCTCGCAAATGAGTGCTGTTGAAATACCGGTGGAACAAATCAAAGCCATTCCTGCATTATTTGGAGAAGCCGATGTTATCAAAGCTATTCAATTATTACCGGGAGTACAATCAGGAAGTGAAGGTACCGCCGGTATGTATGTTCGAGGAGGAGGGCCTGATGAAAACCTGTTTCTGCTGGACGGGATTCCTATTTACAATATAACCCATGCCTTCGGTTTCTTTTCCGCATTCAATCCGGATGCCATTAAAAATATCACCCTTTACAAGGGGAGTTTCCCTGCTCGGTTCGGAGGGCGCCTCTCTAGTGTATTAGATATTTATACCAATAACGGAAATGATAAAGAATACCATGGTTCGGCAAGTATTGGCCTTATTTCCGCCAAAATAAATCTGGAAGGACCCATTATAAAAGAAAAAACAACTTTTCATGTTTCCGCACGACGTACGTATTTTGATGTTCTTTCCAGACCTTTTATAGCCATGTATTCGGAGCAAAAAGGAAATAAAGATATCAACGCCGGTTATTATTTTTACGACATCAATGCAAAAATTACACACAAATTTTCAGATAAAAGTCGACTTTTTGCCTCTTATTACATGGGAAACGATGTAATATACAACCGTATTTCGGAATATGATTATACTTCGAGTATGCGTTATACATGGGGAAATATTGTAGGATCGCTCCGATGGAATTATATCATCCATTCCAAGCTTTTTATGAATATTACGGGAGCTTATACTCGATATAGAAGTACTATTGAAGTGGAATCACAAACGAAATCATCTCCATTTCCTTTTGATACAAAAATAGATTATCAATCCGGTATTGAAGATATTTCCGCACGCGTCGATTTTGATTATACTCCAAATCCGCATCATAATATCAAATTCGGAGGTTCTTACGTTTATCATACGTTCACTCCCGATGTAATTTCATATGCAGTTTCTTCCGCAACGGATACGAATTTCGGAACTCATCCTATCCATGCCAACGAAATTCTATTATATGCAGAGGATAATTGGGAAATCAATGATTACCTGAAAGCAAATCTGGGATTACATTACAGCCTGTTTTTTGTAGAAAACAAAGGGTATCATTCCATACAGCCTCGATTAAGTCTTCGTATATTGGCCAACGAATACCTTTCATTCAAAACAGGGTATGCTTACATGTCTCAATATATCCATTTATTATCCAACAACAACATAAGCATGCCCTCAGATCTTTGGGTTCCGGTTACCGAGCGTATCGAACCGATGAACTCGAACCAAGTGGCGGCGGGTGCTTTTTACAATCTAAACAATATAGTGGAATTTTCAATAGAAGGATATTATAAACAAATGAATCATTTAATTGAATATAAAGACGGTGCTTCCTATATGTTTTCATCTGACAACTGGCAAAATAAAGTATGTATGGGATCCGGATGGTCCTATGGAGTAGAATTTATGGTGCAACGCACCTTAGGAAATATCACCGGATGGGTTGCATATACTTGGTCGAAAACCGAACGTCTTTTCGACAGAGAAGGGGAAACATTGAATTTTGGGAAAGCATTTCCTGCGAAATATGACCGTAGGCATGATATCTCAATTGTACTAAGTTATAAAATAAAACAGAATATAGATGTCTCGGCCACATGGGTATATAGTACGGGAAATGCTTTCACGCTGGGATTGCAAGAATATGAAGCTCTGCCCGATACGGATCATGATTATTCGGATGCCTCCCCTATTACGGATATAGAATCGCGCAACAATTACCGCATGCCGGCTTATCATCGCTTAGATATTGGAATCAATTTCCACAAGAAATTCAAACGAGGTTCAAGGACTATCAATGTAAGCATATACAATGCATATAACCGAAAAAATCCTTATATTCTTTATCGGAGCACGGTATCGGGACGACCAGCACTTATGCAGTTATCCATATTTCCGATTCTGCCTTCTATTTCCTATGCATATACATTTTAATCGACTTATTTCAAAATACATTATAATATGAAATATCTTATATCCATTTTAGTAACCGCATATGTTCTTACGTGCGTTTCGTGCGAAAAAGAAGTAGCATTTAAAGATGTAGAAATCTCCCGTAAGGTAATTGCAAACGGATTGTTATCGGATGGAGATTCTCTTGTAGCTATAAAACTTAGTTTCAGTCGATTTTTTTTAGACGAAGGTCCTTTTTCCTCCATTGAAGATGCAAGGGTTCAACTTTTCGTAAATGAAAATTCATATCAAATGTATGCGAGCAAAGAAGGGTTTTATTATGCAAATACAAGGGTTGAGGCAGGAGACGTATGCGCAATCAATATTTACGTGCCCTCGTATGAACCTATAAGTGCAAATACTCTACTCCCTTCAAAGCCTGAAATATCGAACACGCAACTCAACATAATATCCAACACCGAAGAAGATAAAGGCAGCATTTCTTTTACCTTGCACGACCCGATTTCGGAAACCAATTATTATCGTTTACGTGTATTTACGTTACCCTCTACAGGCGCAGAAATATCGTATAGGTCGTACGTAGCTTTTCATACTAAAGATGCGAGCATAACATCTCCTCATACAGGTCCCCCTATGTATGAATCTTATGAAACCGAATTATTGTTTTCGGATACTTACATCAACGGAAAAGCATACCCTATTGTATTGAACGGGGCCTTTTCTCGCTATGACTCGGAACCTATTCATGAAGAAACTTCGGAAAATCAGACTTATTATATTCTATTGGAATCGCTATCGAAGGATCTCTATATGTATTATACCACAATAAAGGCAGCACGCAGAAGTGAACACGACCCTTTTTCGGAAGCGGTACAAATATATTCCAACATTACCAATGGGCTGGGAATATGGGGAGGTAGAAGTACGGTTGTAAAAGAGGCGGAATTTCGAGATTAATCTAAATTTACTGTCTTTTATACATCTGTTTCGGAGCAATAAAAAACGTTTATTTCGCTTCTAAATAAACCTCTATTCAAAAAATAATGCGACCTTTGCAAAGAATTAATTGTTGAAATCCTGATACTGTGTTAAACATCCGCCATATCATAGCCTATTTGTTGTATCCGATAAGTATCGGCTATACTCTTGTTGTTTGGGTTCGAAACTATTGTTTCGACAAGGGTTTATTGCGCATGCAACGCCCTGGTATTCCTACTATCGGAGTGGGGAATCTTTCGTGCGGAGGCACGGGAAAAACGCCTCATGTGGAATATCTGGTACGTATGCTTCAATCCCGTTACAAACCGGCATTGCTTAGCAGAGGATACAAACGAAAAACGAAAGGATTCGTGTTGGCAACTCCTCAAACTACGGTACAAGAGGTAGGTGACGAGCCATATCAAATGGCGCAAAAATTTCCAGACGCCACGGTTGCCGTTTGTGAAAATCGGAACATGGGAATCACGCAATTGCTGTTAGAAAACCCGCCTCCGGATATGGTCATTCTCGACGACGTATTCCAGCATCGTTATGTAAAACCGGATATCTCCATATTGCTTACCGAATTTGATCGTCCCTTTTATTCGGATCGGGTATTGCCCTTTGGAAATTTAAGAGAACCGCGTTTGGGGTACCAACGAGCCGATATTATCGTGGTAACCAAATCTCCTGCGCAACTCAGCCAAAAGCAAATAGATTTTGTGTTGCATAAAATTCACCCGAACCCTTCTCAATATGTGTTTTTTTCTTCTATCGAATACGGAACCCCTCTATCGCTGGACGGGACACAGGTACAAGATCTTGCAACTGTCGATCATATTCTTATTGTAGCGGGTATCGCGAATCCGGAACCGTTGGTACAAAAACTGTCGCAGACGTCGCAAACGCTATTGTGTCAATTTCCCGATCATCATGAATTTAATCGAGACGATATACACCGCATCACTACTCTGTTTCAAAGCATGTCCGGTTCGAACAACATAATTATTACTACGGAAAAAGACAGTGTACGGCTGAAAGCTTCTCCCTATCAGGTTCTGATTTCACAATTGCCGATTTTCTACATCCCTATTTCCATAATCTTCCACAAAACGTCGGAGCTCTCGTTCGACGAAACAATAAGTTTGTTACTAAATTCTTCGGTAACAAACACAAATTTATAATATTCAATAGTTTTTTGGAATCCTTCGAACACCCTTTTCTTTTTGAAAAAACCAACAAAAAGAATAAGGGGAAGTATTTTTGTCGATCAAATACTTCCCCCTTGGTTACTTTATGAAAATTCTATATAGAATTCTATGTGTACGAACGTTTTTTTAGTATTCCATGCTGCCGCTGCTTTCTTCCGATTCGGTTTCTACATTCTTTTTCCGTGAAGGCCTGATTCCGTTATTGATTTTATAGGAAAATCCGACAGTAATAGTGGGTGAAATACGCTTGCGGGTAACATCGCGAATCATCTGATCGGTTTCGGTGTAATGGCCGAATCCTCCAGTACCGAAAATATCACCTATGCGTATATTGATCGTACCGCGTTTTTTCAACACATCCTTTTTCACGGCAAGATCAAACCAATAGCTTGCTTTCATTTTTGTTTGCAGATCCAAAAACGGAGCTCGGTACTGCCCCGATAGTTGAATGGTCCAATTTTTAGGCAATGTCATATAGGAATTGAACTTTCCGTTCCACAAAAAAGCGTTGGTGGTTTGGTTATCCAAGAGTTCGGTACCTTCAATATGGCTCTGATAGAGATTGGCACTCACATTGATTTTCCACCATTTGGTTATTTGTTGATCTACGATAAATTCCAACCCATAATTGGTTCCTGTGCTTAGGTTTTGCCATGTAGATGCCCAGTATCCGTCGTATTCGGAGCTGTAAGGAATCCATGGGGAATAATATTCGGCGCTTTCCTGACTCCAAATAAATCCGTAACGGGTCATCATATTGTTCGTTTGACGAAAATAAAGAGAGGCAAAAATATTGGTTTGTTTAAACCCTAAACTATAGGAAAGCTCTACGGAATTAGTAAATTCAGGATCCAGGGTAGGATTTCCGAAACTGAGTTCACTTCCCTCGCGAACATCCAAATACGGATTTAAACTCCACATATTCGGCCTGCGCACACGTCGGCTGTAGCTTAGTTGAATACTTTGCAGATCGGAAATCGCATACGACAGATGAAGTGTGGGATATAGATTCCAATAATCTTTATAAAAGTGTGTACTGTGATTTTTATCGCTTCCGTCGATATTGGAATATTCGCCTCGCAATCCGGCCTGTACGGAGAATTCTTTCATCGGGGTCCATCCAAAGGTAGCGTAGACGGCATGTATATTTTGGTCGTATATGAAATGTGTTGACGAAGCATCGTCATAAACTTCGGCAAGCAGGTGATCGGCTCCGTACTGACTCAGATAGTACGTATAATCGCGGTCGGTACGTAAAATACGCCCTTCGTACCCTACTTCCATGCGCAAGGCATCGCTAAACGGGTGTACGTAATTGGTTTGAATATTGATGTTGTAATCGTTGTTATCGGATTCCGACCTACGCAAATAATAATTTAAAAAATTTATGGAATCGTTGGGATACATTTGTTGTTGGCGGCCGTTGCCGGTTCCAGAACCGAAGCTATAGGTTACATCAAAGGTAAATTCCTGTTCTTTTTTATCGAATTTCTTGCGGTAATTCAAGTTGAAGGTATGATTTATGCTTTTGTTATTACTGGTATCGAATTGCATATAGTCGAATCGATGGTCGTCGAACAATAAGTCGGTACTGGTAATATCGTTTGTGCTTCGGCGATTGCCTCCGCGCAGTTGATATGAGAATGCTAACGAGTTTTTATCATTGAAATAATATTCTCCTCCCAATTTGACATTTCCCATATAGTTTCTACGTAAACTTTGTTGGTACAAACTATCGTATGTATGAGTTCTTCCGAAACGTTCCAACAGGGTATTTCCGGTATTTCCGCGGCTTCGCATACCTCCGTCGGCAGAAAAGAACAGGCTGTATTTTTCAGTGGTATAATTTAAGTTTACGGATCCTGTAACGGTAGGAATCAGGGCTCCCATACCATCGGGAATAATAAAGGGTAACGGGGAACCCAAATTTAAATTGGCAATCCCGTTTAACCCCAAATTTCCCATGCTTTTTTCTTTCAATTTAATATTGATAATCCCCGACATTCCTTCGGGATCGTATTTTGCAGAAGGATTGGTAATAATTTCGACATTTTCTATAGTACTGGCCGGAATTTGCTCCAGCAGGGTTTCCAGGTCGTTGCCTAAGAGTTCGGACGGACGGCCGTTGATCAATATTTTTACATTTGAAGATCCTCTTAGGGTTACATTTCCGTCGTTATCGATCGCCACAGATGGAACATTCTCCAATACGTCGGTGGCGCTGCCTCCTCCGGTAACGATATTTTTGTCTACATTTACCACACGTTTATCGAGCTTATATTCTACCATAGAACGTTCGGCCACAATTTTTGCTTCCTGCAACATGGTAGCATTCGCATTCATTTGTATTTTTCCAATGTTCGACGAAGGCTTTGCGGAAGAAAGAACTATTGCTTGAGGGTAATAATAGGTTTGATAGCCTATAAAAGTTATTCGAACGATATAGTTTCCCAAAGGAAGGTTCTCAACAGCAAAACTTCCATTATTTCCTGTAACAGTTCCATTTACGAGACTGGAATCTTTCGGTTTGAGTATCGCTACGGTAGCATATTCTATGGGTTGGTTAGTAGATGCATCAAAAACTTTTCCCGAGATTGTTCCTCCTTTAGGCTGGGGTTTTCCTTGTGCCGACTGAGCGGCAAGCATACCCGTTGTAAGTATAAAAATAAAAGATAATAAAGCTATTCTGCGCATCATATGAGGTTTTTCTTTTATGTTAACAATACCCATTTAGTACCTGAAAATTGAAAAACTTTTATGGAATAACAAAAAAAGTCGTTTTGTATAACGACTTTTTTTTGTATTAACCTGTGTATTTACTATAAATATGCTTTCAGATGTTTGCTTTTGGAACTCGATTTCAACCGTTTCAACCCTTTTTCTTTAATTTGACGAACCCGTTCACGAGTAAGCCCGAATTTCATTGCTATTTCATCCAAACTCAATGCGTGAGGAATACCTATACCGAAATACATTTTAATAACATCGCGTTCGTATTCGGTGAGGGTTGCCAAAGAACGTTCTATTTCCTGGCTTAACGATTCCTGCATCAACGCATCGTCGGTGGAGGGGGTATCTTCGTTAGGCAATACATCTACGAAATTTACATCTTCGTCGGCAACCAATGGGGCGTCGATGGAAATATGACGACCGGAAATACCCAAAATGCTTTTGATTTTGTCTTGCGGAATATCCAATAACTCGGACAATTCTTCTTCTGAGGGAGGGCGCTCCAATTCTTGTTCTAATTTGGAGATTTCCTTTTTTAATTTATTCAAAGCTCCCAACTGATTGGAAGGCAATCGTACAATACGTGAATTTTCAGCGATGGCTTGCAATATGGATTGACGAATCCACCATACTGCATATGAAATAAATTTAAAACCTCTTGTTTCGTCGAAACGTTTTGCTGCTTTTATCAATCCCACATTTCCCTCATTAATCAAATCGGGAAGGCTCAATCCTTGATTTTGATATTGCTTGGCAACCGAAACAACGAAACGCAAATTTGCTTTAGTCAGCTTGTCTAACGCCTCTTGATCTCCTGTCTTAATACGTTGTGCCAATTGAACTTCTTCTTCGGGCGTCAATAATTCCTCGCTACAAATGTCCTGAAGATACTTATCTAACGACTTTATATCACGGTTCGTAATCGAGTGCGTAATCTTTAATTGTCTCATATATTAATGTATTTATTTCCGTCTATCTCTAAACAGTGCTTTTGCACTTTTTTCTTTTCTTTTGCTGAAAAAAAAATTACTTTGTATCTTTTTCGTGATCCGGGAGAAAAGGTTACATTTCTTTTTGTTTTTCTCCTAAAGAATCTAAAAAACAACATTTTATTCTTCCCCTCGTTCAAAAAATCTTTCTACACAAACAACAAGTTTTCGATTTTATTGTAAGCCAAACGTTAAAAGCAATGTTTTTTATAGATTATTTCAATTCTGACCGCATAAATATTTATAATTACATGACTTAGATAAAATTGATATAGGAAAAATGGGATCTGAACTTATTTTCGATTTTTATTTTCTTGTTTTTTGTTTGGTGATTGTATTTTTTTAATTTTCTTTTTTCGGGAAATTTAATCGCCTGTATGAAGGCGTGTTATCGACTTCTCAAAGAGGAAGAGGCTCTATATTTGTTTCTATTTTTTTTCGTCTTGGGTGGGGTATCTTTTTTTTGATTTTTACACAATTATTGTATATTATTTGATTTTTTGGGAGATTTTTCTTTTTGGGAAAGAAACATCGAACGCCGTTGTATATTCGTTTACATGGGCTAGTATAAGGTATTTGTGATGTACTCGAAGTATGAAAATTTGACTTTGGGTATGGGTGTATTTTTTATTTTTGTTGTGGGGGTGGGATATCTTTTTTTTATATTTCGTTTTTTAAGCAAGAAAAGATTTTATGGGAATAGTATTTAAGGGTTTATGATGAAAATGAGGGTAGTAATGGTACGATTGTTGTTGGTATTTTTGAGATGTAGGGTATTGGAATTTGAGCAGGGGTTATTTGATGTGGAACTTTTCTGGGGATTTCGGCATATTGTTGCTGCATCTTTCTTTTTATTTCCTATTTGGGAATTTATAATTATTTTTGCAAATGGCTTTTATCGTTTTAAAAAAAACAAGGGATTCAAATAGAGGCTTTTAGGGATGAATGTAATTTATGTATAGATCTTAAAAAGGCAAGAATTGTCGAACGGGGTGCTTCTGTTGGTATGTATAAGTGATGTGTTGGGGTTTTAAAATAGATAATTTTCGAATCAAATAAGTATGTATTTATTTCATATATCTATTGCCTTTTTAGGCTTTTCGACAGCATTGTGCCATAACCAGAATGCACCTACGGGTGTGTATGATACGTTGCCTGTTGAACAGGTAAAAGCATATGAACCCGGGATGGATGTTTCGGTTGTAGAAAACAACAATTTGAGGGACTGCTTTTATCCAAAACAGGGTAATGTTTTTGGAAATTTTTATGAAACTAATGTGTCTTCGAAAGTTTGTACCGGAGAAGAACAAGAATATTATAAGGGTTCTTTTCCGCCTCGTTATACTTTTTATATGTCCATCGGATATTCTTCTTTGGATCTCGGATTGGATTATCTTCCTAGGCTGGAGAGGGACCCGACGAAAGGGTTGGATTGGATGGGGGGATTTGAATATATATTTCCTAACCGTTATTGGGGATTGAGGTTGAAATATCAAGGATATTCGAGTTCTTATCGCTATTATAAAGATTTTAATGTGATTAACGGGAGTATGTTGTTTTCACACATTATGCTTGAAATTATTGCGAAACAACGAATCTATAATACTCTTGTTATCAGTGGTAATTTCGGGATAGGGTTCTTCGGATATAAAGAGGAGGTTCTGTCGAATGGATTTTCATTTTTCGATAAACAATACAGTTTGAGCTTTGGTATTGCGGTGGGTTTGGAGTATCTGTTAACGGATTATTTCGGAATCCATCTTTCTTTGGGCTCTGTAATGGGTTGTTTTCGAAATTCTGCGGATATAAATCGCTTGTTTGCCAATTTCGGATTTTGCTTTCATTTATAGCCTTAAAACCTCGCCCCGATAGAAAATCCAATCCATGAATACAGTCGGGTATTTTCACTATCGTTTTTCCACATATGCCAAGGGGAGAGAGAGCCTCGGAGAGTACCTGTTTCAGGATCTATGTATTTAGATATTGTCATATTGAATACGGGACCTGCAAAAACAGTAAAGTGATTTGCAATCTTTTTGGATAC
>CAYYUE010000070.1:0-10737 GCA_964474745.1 uncultured Bacteroidaceae bacterium
ATGGTTTGCGTTTTATTTCAATTCAAATTTTAGTAAATACTTATGAACTCATATAGAATTAAATTGATATTTGAGGTTCTTATTTCCATTATGTTCAATGGTTATAATTCTTGAAATTTCAAGTAGATTTTGAATGTTGACAGCGGTTGTTTTTGACGGATGCAGTAACTCTATAATATTTTTTTCATATTTAACTAATTTCGAATCTGTTGAACTTATAAGAATGGATATACCGTTCCTCTTTTGCTGTGTGTTAGGAGCTCGTATATTACATTTAACACGTACCCTGTTTATTTGTAATTTGACGATAAGCTTGATTTTATTCTTAAGGATGTTCTGACATTTCGTATCGAATATTTTAATTTGCTATGGAATTGCAACCTTTTGAGGGATGCTATTTTAAGATCTATACAAATGTATATGTTTTCTTTTTGTGTCCTTCTACCTATTATGAATCGTCATTTTTTTGGAGCGGAATATGCTTGCCAGGTTGAAACCTTGGTCGATGATTTTTTGTTGCTACGGAAGAACTATTTTCACGGTAGAGAATTTATTTTTCACGCTAGGAAAATGATTTCGCTCCAGGTAAAACATATGATATATGCAAATGCGTAAATTATGTCTTTTGCGATATTGGGTAGGTGTTAAAACGCGATTTTTGAGTATGAAACGTGAAAGAGAATCTTATTTTAATTTTGAGAATCGGTTATATATATTCTTGTATTGTTATTGTAGAAGAATGGAATATGGGTATATGAGAAATAACGGGATATTGTATTTTACACAATATCCCGTTATTTTTCTCCTTTGAGGTATTCTTTATTTTCCGAGGATGTATGTTCGGTATTAGGAATATGGAACTCGAATCTGTTTTATATACGAACGTTAGCAGTGTATATTCCGCTACCGGAATCGTATTTCCATGAAATCTTTTTTCCCAAACGTAACTGTGTTATAATATGCGTCACTAATTCACTGGTTTGTTGTATCTGCCATGTTTGCGTTTGTGCATTTTGGAGATCGGAGGTTGATGTTTGTAAAGTACTCCCTACTGTTATTTCGCCGGAGGTTAGTTCGGATTGCCATATTAACATGCAGATACCCATTCTCAACGCTTCGTCTGCATTGTACAATAGAACTTGAGGTTCTTCCGATCCTATTTGATAAAATAGGGAAGGTGTTTCCGGAAGGCAAGATACAGAAGCTATAGGTTTCGTATCTTGGATGTCAAATTCTTTTTCGTTACAGGCTGCAAACAATCCCACGAATATAAGCAGTAGTAAAGGTGTTACTATTTGTTTCATAAGTGTTCTATTTTTATAACAAGTTTTTGTATTTATTATTTTTCCTGCGGACGGGCTTCGCCTCTATAGGTTTTGGTATCCGGATCGTACGTCCAAATGATTTCATAACCTCTTTCCAGCCAATAGACACCAAAATCGAGGAATTTTTCTCTGTCGGTCGTTTCAATTTTTTCGGGCATATAGGCAGGAGGATTCCCCGTGGGATTTGGGAATTTATCGTACACAGAAACAGTTACTCCTTCGGCTACGGATAGCCACACAAGTCTCTCCAAGCTTGTTCGAAAGGTTTCGGAATCACATGGCATTTCTTGCCAACCACCGGTTCCTAGTTGATAAATAAGCATGTGCACCACAGTTGCTTGTGTGTTTATTTCCAATTGAGATTTGGTTGTTTCAAACTCTTTTTCGGTACAGGCTGTAAACGATAACAATATCGTAAACAACAGGAATGATGTTTTAATTTGTTTCATAAATAGGATGTTTTTAATTTTGTATAATAATAATATTGTCTTTGTTTTTCTTAGCTAATGCAATTGCTTTTTCTATTTTTTGCATTAAAAAGTCAAATTCAATTCTTACATTCGCATCAAAGTTGCTATTAATAACCATGAGTCGCATTTGATGAGGAAATTTTACGGGTATTAGAATACAACTTTTACTGAAATCAATTTTTCCATTACGCATACTAGGTTTTTCCGCTATATTCTCTTTGTTTCGGTACAAAGTTTTGGTTATTATATCGGAACCCAATACCGTATCGTTAAAAAACGATGCTCTTATTTTAAAATCGACTCGCAATCGCTCCATCATAGCAGAATCTTCCGTTACCAACAAGGTAATGGTCACTTTGTGTATACTGTCAATAGGCAAATTTTGTACTTCCATGGCAATTATGTTAGGAACATTGGCATATTGCGCATAGATTTTGGAAGGAGTAATGCGTTGGGCTTGGGCTTCGCTTGGGGTCAGTTCTTTCTGCGAAAACATGGGATGTATAAGCAAAAGGTACGCTCCTATTAAAAAAACTGTTTTGTACTTACCGGTTCTTTTCATATTTTTTTATGTTACGGGGTTGTTCTTTTATATTGCCCTATATTTCCATCTCCTATATTTTTGTTCTTTTAAGAAATTACCTATCGTTGTTTTTATATGGAATTCCTTTTTTGATTCATGATGTACTATAGATGGAAAAATCGGCTTTTTCTCGACAAATTGTCGTGTTAAATATATATAATCCTTATGATTCGTTGACGTGATCCGATGCTCGTAGGTGTAAAATCCTGTTATCCGTATATCCTGTGTATAAAGATATTTTTTCGAGGATAGGTGTGTCGTATTCTGTGATTTCATGTTTTATAGGTTGATTGATTCCCTGTTGTAAGAGTGTATGGCTCCCGGTACAAATAGTTTCCCATCTGTTTTTTTACGAGTTACTCCGAAGACAGTATGTGTTGATTCCTCTTCTTCTTTTCCGATAGGACAATACAGAAGCCATGGGGTCGTAGACCGTCATCCAAAACAATCCCGTCCGGTGATAGCCATTCTACTCAAACTATCCGGAGGAAAACACAAGGTGAAGATCGTAACACAAAACAACGGGAATAAGGGGCTGAAGGAACCTAAAGTGTGTGTATGCAAAATTTCTTACTGTAGTGTAAAAAATCCTTATAAGGACATTCGGAAAATCCTTATAAGGATTTTCCGAATGTCCTTATAAGGGTGGAGACCTTTCCCTTATAGGGGGGAACATCCCCCCTATAGGGGCGGAGTTCCGAATGATATTATGATATCATCATCCGTTGGCCAATCTCAACGGGAATAGAACAAAGCCATAGTTCTCATTTGGATGTAACCAACGGATGATCATCTGATTTTAACCAGGTGGTACCGGAAACATAATAAAACGAGATGGCATCTATAAAAAGGATAATTCCGGTACAAAAAACCTCCCCAAAAAGTACCGGTATCCTCAACATGAAGAAACGATTTCTCAGCAGAAATAATTGTATCATCGGAAACGAAAGCCCCCGGAAGAAATCAATACATCATATGATTGGATGTGCCCTATTTATTTGATTCTTTACAATCAATAATCTGCTAATATGGCAAATAATGCAGGGGTTTTTACCTTATATAATTGCATCTGGTACGGATAAAGCGATGTGTCTTTTTCTTGACGATGGCACGAGCCTGCCAGCAAAAGGCAACTAAAACCGATAATGATGTGATGTGTTTTCATATCTATTTATTTTTAGAGGAGTTGCTATGGTAATAAAGAGGCGGTTTATTGGGCAACATGATACATGTGGATATATTCGGATTTTTCAATTCCCCTTTTTTTACTAGTAATCGGTCTGAGCCGCTTGCATCTCTTTCTCCACCGGAGGGATGTATAGGATCGAAAATGGTAGTGTTGAGTACCGATGGGATCTACCAAACGAATGGGATTGTTATTGCAATAGGCATAGGGCGTTATCCGGTAATACCGGCCGCATTTGGGGTCTACGCTTAAGAAGGGCAGATGGCCGATGCCGGAGGTGTCTTCAAGTTTCTCGTCTTCGAATAGAAATCCGAATGTCGTGTATCCGTTTGGATTGTACTATAATCTTGTTGTGCTTTCATTTTTGGACATATAACCAACCGCAGTATACTAATTATACATATACTCTTTTTCATTATGCAAGTATTTTTTACATCTATAGGTATTGTTTTAGTAAAAGTTTACTCCAACGGTAGTATGTGTTTCCAAATAGATTCCTCTTCTTCTTTTTCGATAGGCACTATTTCTATAATCCTCGCCACTCTGCAAAATGTATCGCCCTGACATTCGCTAACACGTATATGCGTATCTTCTTCTACAAAAGGTTCTAAATAGTAGGCTACTACAAACTTTTTGATTGTCAGAATCCCCCTGCCTCTGTATACAGAATCCGAATCCATAAACTTTTTTTCAGTTCCGTATTCACTTTTATACGATTTATAAACATTCTTCACTAAGTCATTAAATACTGAATCTCGCACGCTCATGGATAACCCGGGATAACATTTGGATAAAAAATGACTTGCATCTCGATCCAGGAGAAAATTGGCGTACAGCGAATTTGTATAAAATGTGCACAACAATCGATCTTTATCACTTGTATCAATATGGTATGATTTCAGGTCTTTTACAAATACGGCACGTAAGTCTTCCGATTTTAAATTGTCCGTCCAGGGATGGCGTTCACCCAATACCAGTGACAGGTAGTACAACGTATCGGTTTGGGTTTCGCAAGGGATATCTTGGGCATGGCTATGTGCATATACCCATAGAGCAACTATAACTACAATACATTTTTTCATTATTCTATCATTTTGGGTAAACCGGAATTATTAATCAACATATTAATGTCTTTTTGGTTGGGCATATCCTGTCCGGGATTGTAATTGCCGATACCGTTATCTGCGTCATCGTTTTTATAAAACAACGTATGAAATATTTCGTGAATCCGATTTCGGGTATTACGGGGATCATCATACTTGGAATTCATAAATATTTGATTATTATTAGTAGTAACACCACCCGCATCTTGACCCAATTTAAATATATCTTTAAAATAATCCGAAGATTGTTTTTCAAATGTATTTCCGATGGAAATATAATTGAGGGCAGCCTCCCGAGCCTGGCTTTTATATCCCTCATCACCCGGCACACCGATAAATTCCAGATGAAATTGAACGCTATACCCTGCATAAGCCCCTTCGGATACTGCATAATTAGCACTGTTTAATGCCTCGTTGATGTTTTGTTGCATTAGGGGAACGTCTTTGGGTTTGTAATAGGTTTGGGAAGCGGAAAGGTCTTTTTGCAAATTGCTTTCACTGGTTCGTACATAGTATTTTGCGGTTACGGTGAGTGTTTTGGTTGTTTTATTCACCACACAAACGCCGGCTTTTCCGTCGGGATCGATAATGCGTACCGGATTGTTATTGCAATAGGCATAGGGCGTTATCCAGTAATACCGGTCGCATTTGGGGTCTACGCTTAAGAAGGGCAGATGGCCGATGCCGGAGGTGTCTTCAAATTCTTCGTCTTCGAATACAAATCCGATAACGGTATCGCGCCATACATGGTATAAGGCCGCGCCGATACGTACCACGCTGTCCTGGTCGTGAAACTCCAATAATTCCCCGTCGCCGGAGGTGCCTACGTATACCTTGTGCCCGTATTTGGCAAAAGGGCTGTCGACTTTGTACCGTTCTATAATTTGTGCCTGTAGGGCGGTACTGAACAATAACCAAGCCAAACCGATTGCGATGTGTTTTGTTTTCATGGTTTTATTTTATTTGTACTTGTTTTTCTTTTTGGGTTTCCACATAATCCATCCATCGCGTATAAACGGCTTGTGGTACGTCTTCGTAACCCATATCGGTAATTTGTGCATCGAGTTGCAACCATTTTTCATAGTGTTTATACGCTTGTGGAGATTTTTGTTTCATAATCTCGGGACGGGGTGCATTCAAATATTGGGCTATGGCCATGGTAAGCCGTTGCTGGTAGCGTGCTTTGAGCCAAAGTACCGGCAATTGGTTTTGCAAGTAAGGAGAGGCACTGTCGGCGCAACGGAACGTAAAATGGTCATAACCGAATTTGGCGTTGTAGCCGTTTGCCAATTGAAGCATCAGACGGGCTACGGTTTCTTTTTTGGAGGTGGGCTCCAAATACAACCTGTTGCGCAGCGCTTCTACTTTTATATAACTGTTGTTCATATAGTGGGCATCGCTCAATACGGCTCCGTTTGTTAATTCTAAATTGTACCACACGCCTCGATCGTCTTTTATTTTTACAAACGAGTGATACGGAGCATAGGCCAAAAAGGCTTGGGTCTCCATTTTTTCAGCTAAAATCATGTAGTACAGAGGCATGGAATGGCATTGTCCTTTGTGGGTACGCATCAGTTGGGTTACGAAATGACTGTCGTAGTGTTTTTCGGATTTGAAATCGTCGTAGTTGTATTTAATGGGGTAATGGGTGGTGAATTCCAATTCCTTTCCTGTTTTTTTTATGTGTAACGTATCGGTTATGTACCGAAACAAAATCATGTTTTTTGCCGTATTGTCATCGACTTTTAAGTGTTCTTCGGACATTTTTCGATAGCAAAATAAGGCGGATCGGCGGATTTCTTTTTGGTAGGCGGCATAGTCCAGCGTATTCCCGTAATACGCATTTTCGACTACGAACACGGCCCGCTCGAGGCTTAGCGGAATACTGTCTTGCAGCATCTGCAACAGTTCTGTGAAGGCGCTGTAGTAGTGTTGGGTACCTTTTTGGGCGGCATGGGAGGGAAATCCGAAGCGGATAAGGTAGTTGAGTTCGTATGGGGCAGCATACCGATACGATTGTCCCAGAGATTCGCGAATCAGTTGTTCGTTCTGCTGTCGTTGCCGATCGTACGCAGAAGGCGTTTTTTCCGGATTTGCAATCCGGTACATCCTGTCGGGGGTGAAGCTTTCTACGGTCGGAAGCGCGGGGGCCTGCAATACCCCGCGTATAAAGTCGTCTTCGTATTGTGCAAGAGTTTCGTTGGCAATACTCAGTAATAGGCTTATGGCGGTAACGTATTTTTTCATATGTGCTGCTTTGTAAAAGGTTTTATCCATGCATTATTTGTGATACAAAATAGATCGTAGGGTTCGGTTGGCCGCTTGTTCATCCATGGAGTCAAGCCACTTTTGATACATGGAATCGGGCATAAGCCGATACCCCAGCCGGTGCAACGTTTTTACCTGCTCGTTGATTTGTGCGCGTAGTTGGAAAGCTTCCCGAGTCTTTTTATCGGTTCTTTTATAGCGATATGTTTGTATTTCGTTTTGAAGTAAAAGGGCATTGATGTAATGAGGAAAGTAATGCAGCGCGGTTTTGCAGCACCGAAGAGGGAAGGCGTCGTCGATTCGGCCGAATTTGGCTTGATAGCCTAACGCCAAATCGTACAGGCATAGAGCAATGGACTGGCGTTCGGAGAGGGTGTCCATATAAAGGCCGTTTCGTACGGCATCGGTATGGATATACCCGGAGGATAGAATCCAGGCGTCTGTCGGAAAGTCCGCACAAGTGAGTTCTATGTTGTACCAGCCGGCATATCGGTTGTGTACTTTGATATACATATGGCAGGGAGCTAAGGAAAGATAAGCTTTGCGGCCTAGCCGGTGCATAATCATTTTATACAGGAAAGACAGGGAACGGCAGTTGCCTTTTTGAGTATGCATAAGGGTATAGACAAAGGTATTGTCCCAACTGTGAAGTCCGGCATAGTCTTGATCATTGTATTGAAAGGGCGGATGTATGGCGATACCTTTTTCCGTAGCAAAAGAAATGGAATCGCTCATCAATAAGAATACGGCACACTGCATAGAGGCTTCTTGGGTGTCGGCACCTTTGTAGCGGATTTGCCCGGATTCAACAATGCTTTGGCATAAAAGAGCGTATGTGTCTATGTAGGTATCGAATGTTTTTGGGTTCAACGTATTTTCATAATAGGCATTCTCTACGGTAAATACGGCCTGCTGAAAGTCGGCAGGTATCGTGCCTTCGAGCATCGACACGAGATGGCTATAAGCCCATTCGTAAGGTACATTCGGAGTTTGAGGTTTGGAGAAAAGGGGCGTTCCCGATAGCAACAACAGACACACAAGCTCGATGGATTCAGGTATATTTTTGTATGTGTATTGCATCTTATTTCTATTTTTTAGTTCTATATGTATTAGGAGAGAACTGTGGCTTTGGGAGAGGGTGATGTATTCTCTGTTATGTTATATGGATGGAAAAAAGCTGTTTTTCTCGACATGCTTTTTGTTAAATAATTATAATATTCCACTGTGTATTCCCTTTTCATGTCATCTATATTTATTGTTTATAAATTTACCGCATTCTTGAAATACGATTGTTATAGAAAAGCCTATGCGCCGATTAGTCTATTTTTAAGGGTAAGAGCGGGATGATAAAACAAAAAATGAAGAACCGAATTCAAAAAAGAGAATACAGGTGATACAATAGTTGCATTATAACCGGGAATAATCTACAATACCTATTTGATAGGGGAGTAGAGAACTTTGTCAAAATCGATATATGGGGTTTTCCACACGGGAACGTGATGCTCCATTATGGAACACCTGAAAGAAGGAGGGTAGGGGGGAATGGATAGAACGGAAAAAAGACTGAATTTTAGGGTAATGGATGGGGTGTATGACCGGAATTTTTCCGACGGTTTATTTTATATTCGTTATCTCGGAAAGGAAGTGCGTTACTCCCAAGGGAAACGTTCAAGAAAAGGCGTTTTGTGGTTTTCGAAAGTGGAAGAAAGTAGGTTTTAGAGATGGAATCGTTGTTTTGTAGAGAGGTATTCAGTGGAACTACGAAATTCTACAAATTCTGTGTGATGTGCAGCTTTTTATTTGCAAAGTGCAGTGATATGGGAAAACTGGAATGGGAATTATACAAGAAATGGAAGTAAAAGGAACGTTTTTCAAAAAGGGATCGATCGGTAAGCAGGGAAGATCGAATAGCTTGATTTTTCGGTGTTATGGGAAATGAATATTGCATAATGTGTGAATAGGTATTTTTGTAGAAATTTGCGGGGGAAGGCGTGTATTTTTTGATGAGTATCGGAGTGTTGTGGATGTGTTGCAGTTGGGGATGCAACGGCAATGGAAAGCGTATATGATGGGGGTAATGGTTTAGAGAATGTGTGCTGTTCATATCGCCGAGGGATAAGGATGTTGTATGGTAAGTGTTTGATCGGTTTGTGTATAAAAAATCAATGCTGTTTGTAAGGATGTTGCGGCCGGATGATCGTAATCAGATTTTTCCGGCCGGTCAACATGTTTCTTCTTAAGTAAAAGACCTCCATGAGGACAGTCTCTTATTATATTGTTCGATTTTCTACGAAATACCTGCTTTATGTCAGGAAGGAGATTCTTTCATCTTGGGTATTGTTACAATGCTATCCATTCGAATTTAATGGTATGGGAACTCCATGTGCTTTTACGCTGAGATCCATTCGCGACAGAACGGATTTTTCAGAATTTTTACTCCTTCCTTGCCTTGAAACAGCCGTTCTGTTTTGGGATATATTTATAACTCTTTTTCTGTTGTTATTACTGTAATACCGGTTACATCGACTTTCTCATTTTTTAAAAATGCATAGGTTATCTTGTCCGCTTTGCAGTCGATAAACTGAACTCGCTTGAAACGATTATTCCTAAAGAAAGTATGGGTAAGTACCGTGTTCCGGAATATTACTTCCGAAAATTCGCAGTTTTCGAAGGAACAATCGGACAATGCACTGTCAAAAACGATTTCGGACAGTTGTGTATTGTGAAAGGTTGTACCTTTCCAGACGGCATTCGTCATTGTGTTTTTCAATAGCGTACTGGATTTGATAAGGGATCCGGTAAAATCGGCTCCCGAGAAGTCGCAACGCTTCACATAGCTTCCGGTGAATTCGGTATCTTTCAGGAAACAGCCTTTATATAGGTTGTTACTCAGGTAAGAGTTCTGAATATGGCTGTTGTTGATGCCGGACTCGGAGAAGTCGCAACGATCCACCCGATTGTTTTTTAGAAGCAACCCCGACATGTCGGATCCGATAAACTTGACCTGTTGCATATTGGAAGCACTGAATTTCTCATGTAGATTCTTTAATCCGGAAAAGTCAACGTCTTTCCAATTTCCCTGCGACATGTCCCAGCTGTGTTTGTGTTTTTGTATTCCGCCGGATAATTCTGCCGGTTGTTCGACAGAAGGTTTCTCAGATACTACTTCTGTAGCTACGGATGAAAAGTTTTCTGAAAAATAATTCAGATCCACGCCCAGTATTTCTGCAAGACGGTTGAACGTAGTGATATCGGGCGTCGATTCTCCGCGTTCCCATTTTCCGACTGCCTGTGAGCTGATAAATAAACGTTGAGCAAGCTGAGCTTGAGAAATATTCATTTTTTTTCGTGCTTCGGAAATTTTATTGCCAATCATTTTTGTCGTTAACATAGGTACTTTTTATTTTTATTTTTTTGACACTGCAAAGATACTTTGGTTTGGTTCGGGAGTTGCTAAAAATTTGGAAATACTTAGTTGTAAATACGCTACTTTTAGTTGTTATTCGGTTGGTTGTTATGTAACAACCAACGGTGGTATATTGTGCGATGTAAAGGCACTGATTTTTAATGAATAGAAAATACGGACTACAGGTTTGCGGTTTTTGACCGATGATGTTTTTTGCCTCAGGTGTCTTTAACGGGACCGTTTCAGCCCATCGAGATGCATCCGTTGGTGATATAATTGAAATATATTCGACAATTATGTTGCTGTAGGGGCATGTTTTTTCGAATAAAATCAACTCCATTTCTAAAATATTGCATGGTAACGCAAATTGAATGGTGTAGTCGATTGTTTTTTGTA
>CAYYUE010000071.1:0-10695 GCA_964474745.1 uncultured Bacteroidaceae bacterium
CATCAATTATTATAAGTAATAAATTGATAATGAATATGAAATAAACATGAACTGTAAAACAAAAAAAAATGAGCTTTATAACAAAGGTTACATTCTGATACAATTATAATTTTGCATCATAAATATTGAATGTATACCATAAAAAGTATAAAGAAATGAAAAAAATAATTTTAACGACATTAATAATCTGCATTATGGCAAACTTAGCATCAGCACAAAAAAAGTATGCATACGACCCTAAATCGGAGCAATTCGTGGGAAGTGATAAAGTAACCGTTAAAAGAGTTACATTTAAGAATCTGTACAAGATGGACGTTGTTGGCAATTTATTTATACCCAAGGATATGGATCAAAATAAAAAATGCGCTGCGATTGTTGTTGGGCATCCGATGGGAGCGGTAAAAGAGCAAAGTGCAAATCTATACGCTACACATATGGCAGAGCGTGGATTTGTGACATTGTCGATTGACTTATCCTTTTGGGGCGAAAGCGCCGGAGAACCTCGCAATGCAGTTTCGCCCGATATTTATGCAGAAGATTTCAGTGCTGCAGTGGATTACCTTGGCTCCAGGCTATTTGTGGATAAGGATCGAATAGGCATTATTGGTATTTGTGGTAGTGGAAGTTTTGCAATCAGTGCCGCCAAAATCGATCCTCGTATTAAAGCCATCGTGACTATCAGTATGTATGATATGGGACAGTCTAACCGTAATGCACTCAACAAATCGCTGACGTTGGAGCAAAGAAAACAAATCGTTTTAGACGCAGCCGAACAACGTTATATCGAGTTTGAAAACGGAGAAACTCGCTACACTAGCGGAACAGTACATGAATTGAATTCAAACTCTACTCCTATTGAATGCGAATTCTATGATTTTTATCGAACCCCAAGAGGTGAATTCATTCCAGAAAATGCTTCATCAAAAACAGCAACACACCCAACGCTCACCAGTAATGTCAAATTTATGAACTTTTACCCATTCAATGATATAGAAACAATCTCTCCACGCCCAATGTTATTTGTCACCGGTGATCTGGCGCACTCTAAAGAATTCAGTGAGGATGCATACACGCGTGCCGCTGAACCGAAAGAAATATATTACGTACGAGGTGCGGGACATGTTGATTTATACGATCGTTTGGATTTAATACCTCTTGATAAACTGAATTCTTTCTTTACTGAATATTTGAAAAAGTAGAACAAATGAAGAAGTTAATACCTGTATTCATAATAAATATCATAATCTGTAGCAGCCATATCAATGCACAGAATAAGAAACTTAAAATTACAATCGGACAGAGGGAATTCTCCTTAACTTTGGTTAATAATGAAACCGCACAAAAATTTGTTGAACTTCTGCCTATAAAAGTAAATATGACCGAAATGAGCGGATATGAGAAATTTTATTATATGCCACAGAATTTACCCGGAATAGCAAAAAATGTAGATACTACATATCAAGGCGATTTAATGATATGGTCTTCGAATTATTTAGTCTTATTCTATGCAACAAAACCTACTTCATATAGTTACAACCAGCTTGGTAAAATAAATAATACAGCAGGTCTTAGAGAAGCATTAGGATTAGGGAATATACGTGTTACGTTCGAAATCGATTGTAATGAAAGTATAAGAAGGAATCCTAATTTGTATCGAATTACCACTAGTCCTGTAACAAGCTGTTTTCAAATACCTGATGATGTTGAACAATTTCCTACTTTCAATATGGATGGTACTACTGTACTTAAAGTAAAAAATTGATTCCGGAAGAAACAAAATACTTACAAAGAAGATTGTCAAAATATAATAAATTTATTTTCAGTAATTTATAAAATAATCTCCATAAAAAATGAAAGATATATTTGAAAGAATGAAAAATGGTGAATTAATTTTGGAAAGTGATCCTGATTATCCAAAATTATACGAAGCTCTTTTGAGAGGGATGAGAATTACCGGACTATTGAATACTTCTTATCACACAAAAGAGCAAACTCGTGAAATTATTAGCGAGCTCACAGGCCAAGAAATAGATGAATCTACATGGATAGTACCTCCTTTTTACACCGATTTCGGACAGTTTATAAAATTAGGCAAAAAGGTGTTTGTAAATAGCGGATGTACATTTATGGATCGTGGCGGCATTACGTTGGAAGATGGCGTTTTTATAGGGCCAAATGTAAATATTATAACAGAAAACCATGCCGAAAATCCGGAATTAAGACATAATGTTTATACCAAACCTATTTTAATTCAATGTAATGCATGGATCGGTGCTGCTGCTACAATCCTTCCGGGTGTAATCGTTGGTCAAAACGCAATTGTCGCAGCCGGTTCAGTGGTAACAAAAGATGTCCCCGACAATAGTATTGTAGGAGGAATTCCTGCAAAAGTCATTCGAAAAATTAAAACGAAGTAACGGTGTGTGAGAACCAACACAAGAGGTATTCGAACCTACATTATAGAAGAGGAGAGCACTTACAAATAAAATATATAAAAAAATGAGAAAGAACGTTTTAATATTATCGGCCAGCCCTCGCAGAAACGGTAATTCCGATATCCTATGCGATCAGTTTGCCAAAGGGGCAAATAAAGCCGGTCATATAATAGAAAAAATATTTTTGAAAGATAAAAATATTCAGTACTGTACCGGGTGTTATATGTGTGAGAAAACAAAAGGAATATGTGTTATCAAAGACGATATGTCCGAAATATTAGAAAAAATAATTCAATCGGATATACTGGTACTGTCAACGCCTGTATATTTCTATTGTATGAATGCACAATTGAAAACCGTTATCGACCGAACTGTAGCCAGATATGGTGAAATTCGGAATAAAGATGCTTATCTTATTGCTACCGCTGGAGAAAAAGGGATGGAAGCAATGGAAGGCACCATTACATCTTTCAGAGGATTCCTCGATTGCTTGCAAAACGTACGCGAAGCAGGCCTTATACTAGGGCAAGGTGTCCATATACATGGAGAAATTAAAAATAGTCCGGTTATGCAGGAGGCATATGAAGCCGGTGTAAAAATATAATCTCAATCTATAATTCTAAAAACAAAATTAAGTAACATTTCTGTAGAAATTAATAAATAGAACATATAACAATATACGCACTGTAATCTCAAACAAACCGCAATTGATCATTTCGAGTGTATTATATTTTGAAATAGAATGTTTTGGGAATGAAATATACAAAATTACCGCTTATAAAGTCTTAACCATCACAATTGATTTTCAATAATGTATGCCGGATATAAGCCTGAAATTTATAAATTGTAAAAAGAATGGCACCGGTATATGTATTCAGAGAATTTTTCTATAACCTCAATATAGTTCATTTATAGATAAAATACGGATGTACCACTCAGATACGTCTGCAATCATCAGACTTGTGTCGATATTGCCGGTTTATTCAAAAGCAAATAAGATTAAAGGGATTGTATGTTAAAAATAAGGCAATTTTTGAGCAAACCCATTCATGCATCAAACTCTCATATTCCTTAATCTTTATCAAAAAAATCTATATTAGGAAATAATACATATATAACACTACAAGAAAATAACAATCAACACCATTCATCAGTCACAGATACTTCCGTTCGAAGCTACTGTACTACATTTTCACGGAAATAACTAACGAACCGTTAGGTTTGAATTCCACAAAATGAGGAGGTATATTAATTACTCCCTGAAAATTCAAATATAATAATCCTGTTAATTATAAATCCAATAGGTGCAAAACCTATTGGATTTAAACAGATTTGGTCATTTTACTTACCAAATAATGTTATTCTTTTGAGCTAGATTTATCATTCTAGCGCTTTATGGCAGCATCATAAGCTTCTTTTTCGATTTCATAGATTTGCAGTTTTTCCAATAAATCCAGATTTTGTTTAGCTTCGCGTATACCTTGCATTTGCGCTTTGGTTAAAAAATCTTTGGCTTTTTCGTAATCTCCTTCTATCATATACATTACCCCTTGATTATTCCACGATAAAGGTACTTGCTGGTAAGCATCAAGGTAACGGTGGGCTGCAGCGAGATCACCTTTTTCAAGTACAATAGCGGCTGCATTCATGTTGGCGACTGTATCGGTTGGAAACATACGTACTGCAATATCGAACACCTGATTAAACTCAGGGCTTCCTTTCGGATAAGTATTTGCTACAAGGAACATTTCATTTAAACTTAACTGTCCCGGTTTGATTTTAATAATTTCCCTACCTTCTTCTACACTGAAAGCTCGTATGGTATAATCTAATTTATAATCCACCCGACGCAACTGAGGAAAATAATCATCGAGCAATATTTTATAAACCGTTCCACCTTTCAATTTTTTTAAACTTTGTTTTTTGCTATCATAAGATTTGTCATTGTCAATAATATTCAATACATCTTGCTTTTCCGGTAAATTTGAACTTTCTACTAACTTTTTTAAACCGTTCCAATCTTCGGCGACAGAATTTACCAAAAACATGTTGTCCGGATAATTATATTCCTTTTGGAGATAATTTTTCAAAGCATAGGAACGTTCTTCCGATAAGCGCTCGTTAATTTTGTAACTCCCATCGGGCGAAGCATACCCTTCCAACGAAATAACATTGATAATGGCATTAGGGTCATTTTTTAAAAAATTAATGGCTTGATTTATTTTACTCAATTCCTTAAAGTTATTTCTGAAATCAGTAAGAATCGCTGACTCCCCAACAGGAAAATCCAGATATGCTTTTCCTGCCATATTGCGGTTTTTTACTATCTCCACAGGTGGCTGAACATAAGTGATCACAAAGGTTCCTTGAGGTTTCTCCGGTTCTATGTATTCAGGTTCTACGACTGCAATAGTATCTCTGTATTCAAACTTTTTACATGTCGCGCACCCATATATTTCTTCTTTTATTTCTACAAGAGCACTATCCATCCACGGTTCATAAACTATAGTTTCGTTATAATTGATATTCAATGATGAATCACTCCCTTCTTTTACTACAGCGTACGGATTTTTATAAGCTGTTTCACCTTTATAATATTTTTTTCTTCGATCCGCTTTGTACCTGTTCTTACCACTAATAACAATAGGCGACAATTTTTTTTCTTTATCGGCAGATTTTATAATGGGTGTTAATACGAGAACCTTGCGTGACGAAATATCGACTCTTCCCGCATTCACATTCATAGCAAAATATAATTGAGTACCTTTTTGTTCACACTTTATACCCTGTAAGATAATCTGGTTGTTGTAAATCTGTTTTTGTTGTGCTTGAATATTGCCAAAACCAAACATTAATAAACATCCAAAAAATAGATAATATGATTTCATAAAGTTCCCCTTTCTTAATAAATAAAGTAAATAAGTGTAATTCCGGCCTTGGTTGGGCCAAAATAATTTTCGGTTCCTTCTTCAAGCTTTGTTCCGCAAGTGGCGCATGAATATCTATCGTATTTGACATATATATAACCTACTCCCAATGTCGCTTCCAATCCCCATCGTTTTCCTAACATCCACTGATAACCATAGGATAAACCTGCGCCAATAAAATCACCTTGGTAATTATAATCATTCAGGCCCTGATATAAATCGAAAGGCAATTTTACATGATTGAAATTAAACTGTCCTCCCAATGCATGTATACCAAAGAAATGACCATTAAACCGTTCACAAAGCCAATAACGGAATTCCGGTTGCACTAGCCAATGTTTCCATTTCCTATTATTCGAAAATGTCCACGGGTTATAATTACCTGATATATCCAAAGAGGTTTTCTTTCCTAAACCCATTTCGACTCCCAAATTAATGGTTGCTGTGGCATCATACAATACATTAGTTTTGACATTTAAATGCTGTGATTGAGCAGCCAATGAAAACAAACCAAAGAAAAGCATGCTGATGAAATATTTTGTTTTACACATAATATGGAAAATTATTATTTATTTTTAGTAAGCTATAGGGGTATCCCAACTACCTGTTAAAATCAAATTTGTGTTGTTTACTATAGGTACTTGAATCCCTGAAACAGTTACGCGCATATTGTCCTCCGAATTTAGGATCGCATTTAATAAAGAATTTACTACGGAGGCAGAAAGTCCCAAATTCAATAATGCACCATCCAGGTTCGCTACTTGGCTAAGTCTTATACTTACGCTCACGGTTCTGTTGGTCGCTGTAGGGCTAACTTTCAAGTCAAGAAACGAATAATTATCTTTATACCGTCTATTTGCCGGTACTGTAAGCGAAAGCGGGTCATTAATATCCACAAATGTGCCGCTAAGCAACCAAGTATCTATGACACCGTCTACGACTACGCCCGATATGAATCCGGGTCTTACCACATTAATTTTTTGAATATTCCATTGACTGCCAAATCCCTTTATCGGAATATCTTTTTCCGCATACACACTCATGCTGGAAAAATTGTATTTGAATTTAGTGTTGTTTGGGAATATTTCTTTTATATTCAAATCAAAATCTATGGATTTTGGAAAATTGTTAATAGTAACAATAGCCGAAGCGGCATTATTATCATTCCAAGGATTAAGTAAGGCTCCTAATCCGGCCAATGCGCCACTTTGGCTGGCATTCCCTGTCAACGCCTGCCCTATTTGGTTGACGATGTTCTGTATCAATAAATCATATAACGCTTTGGTTACAGGAACAACCATAGCTCCAATAACCTGATTTAAAGTAACACTAGTTGGGCGCAAAATGCTATTTAATGTGGATGCTAAATGCCCTGTACCTAGTAATGAGGTTAATTGGGATTGTACGCTATTTTGGATTATATTGTGAGAGCCATTTGCCGTAGCAACATGATAAGCTAATGTATCCAAAGCCTTCTGTGCATCTACAAAATTTCTGTGTAGATTGGCAGAACCAATAATTCGTTGCAACAAAACCGTAGGATTTGGAGATAAGTTTGAAAATGAAGTTTTGGCCCAATAAAATTCGGTATTAGACGCGAACTCGCCATTAGGCAAAGTGATACGGGCATTAGCATATTGTGTTTGATAATTGCTTAATACCTCAGCATAACTTCCCGAACCATAAGGAAACAAAGTTTTTTCTACATTGCCCAAAAAAACAGCTATATAATTTCCGTTAGGTAGCGTATCCTTAATATACGGCATAGGCCAGTTGGCTGTACCTTGCGACGGGCTCCAGACTACTTTTTCTTTTACATATTCACCGGTAGATTTATAAATGATATAACGTACATGCTGCGTTCTTCCGTCCAATCCGCTTACAGCCGATTTTGCAACCCCTTTTCCTCCGGTGGCAAAACGTACTTCAAAATATCCTTCGGGCAGTATTGCAGGCTGCTCATAGGGATATTCAAAGGTATCGGGATCCGTATTTCCCTGTTGTAGTTCATCATCTTTTGTACAACTTACCAACAAAAAAGGCAGAGTAAGCAAAAAAGACAGCAATATGTTTTTTATGATCTTCTTCATAGCTTCAATTCAAATACATTTTAAATTACTTTAGTGTATCCCGTCCCAACTGTTATCATCCAAATTGATGGTGCCGCTAATGGTAAACCCAAGATTGATATGAGAATAATTCCCGTTAATTTCGACGGCCTGGTTAGGCATGAATGTAATGCTGTTAGCGGAAGATACACCTGCCACGTCGGGAACTTTTACGGTATATCGCTCCGTAAACCGTCCGTAATGGACATCTAAAAACAGTTTGGTTTTATGCGCGTCGAAAGTAGGCAATAGGTAATTTTTAAAACTTACGACATGATTTATCGGGGCTTGTTTCCCAAGTGTTTTATTGCCTGAGTCACCAGCAATTTGCCAAGCAGTAGGAGTCGCATCTTTTGCTTTTACTGCTGTTACCAATCGTTCTGCTACCAGAGTAACAGAATCTACAAACGCCGGAATATTCGTTATTTCAAGCGAAAGTCCGCTAACCAAGCGCTTCATACCCCCTGAAAGTTTAATTCCTCGTTGTGCCAAAAATACATTACCGACAGGTACATTATTCAATGTGGCACTGCAAGTACAGACAAAAAATTCGGGAACAACTACAGGTGACGTAAGGCTGAGTTGTATATTTTCTAATGATATGGGATTACTAATCGAATTGATGGAAAAACGGGTACCTGTCGCTGTCGGATTACTGAAATCATAATCGTTTCGATTATATCCGACCACCAGCACCTTATATGATGTATTTTGCGTAAGATTCAGCATAATAGTTGCGTATGCCGGAAATGTATTTACATTAAACTGTTTGGCAGCTCCAAAATCAGGAATAAAATTCGCATCATCGTTGGTTGCAGCCTCATTGTTTTTTTTGAATGGCAGAATCAAAACTCTGTTTACGGTATAACTACTATTATTAAAAGAAGCTAACAGTAAATCTTTCTGATTGGCATTTAAAGCAAAAGGCACGACAATTTTATTTTTATCAGGAATTTCATCGTCATCTTTACTACATCCTTGTATAAAAATAGAAGCTGCAATTCCAAACATGCAATAGAGAACATAAACAAAATTTTTATAACGCATGGCTTTAAATGGGTATTAAAAACGAAGCTGTGTAAAAGTATGGATAAAATTTCACACAGCTTCTTTAGTATTCAATTTTATTCAATAGTCAAATAGTTTATCATATCCCAAGCAGGAATAATCGTAATAGAAATTTCCTGATTCGATAATAAATCAATAGGATTGTCATCATCATTTGGATCGGGAGTACCGTTGTCCGTAAGATTATGTTTCATTTTTTGCCCTAAAGCGTACAAATTATTTGCGGCCAATGTAAAACTAGTATTGCCGGCATTTTTGATATTCCATGTTTTAAGGGGATTTCCGGATTGATCATACAATCCAAGTGTTAAAGCGACCCCGTCTACCGGAATAAAATGCATACCACTTAATTGTGTATTCGGCAATTTGATTACACCTTGGGATGTTAAATTATTTCCTGTATAAATACCATTGGATACGCTTTGTCCGCTTAAATCGATATTGATAATATTAAAAGGTGTCGCGGCGGTAGGTACTCCCATGCCTGTTGTCAAGTTTACCGACTGATTTGCATTTGTTGCACTCAGGCGAAGGTATTTGACAGGAGTTCCGTTAATTTCGCTGGGTACATTTTTGAAATATCCCATAATCCCGCATACTTTTCTTTTCATTTCAATACTTACACGAGAACCTTTACCGGTAATAGTTACCTGGCTTGCTCCGGCATAAATATCATCTTCATTTCCGTTAGCAGATACAGAGGCTTTGACACTGTCGAATTTCGTAAATGAGTTAAGAGTTGTTAGAGTATACATATCTGAAGCATTACGTCCTACGGCCAAAAACTTATAAGTTCCGGCAGAAAGCGTATCAACATCAGCTACATCATAACGTTTAAAACTCATACCGTCTGACCATCCGGTAATGTTGTAGGTTTTTACATAAAGGAAGTCTGTACCGTTACTTTTGAAAGCGTATACCTTTACATTGGTTACATGCAATGTCGGATCTTGGTCGTATATTGCAGACTTAGTCGTTTTAGAAGACGCATTCGCCGTAATTTCAAAGCTTAGGCTTCCTTGTTGCGTATTAGGGACCGGAATTGGGTCGTCGTCTTTTGAACAGGCCGCGAACAACAATAAGAATCCGCATGCCAATGTGAAAATAATTTTTTTCATGGTTTTTAATGTCTAAAATTAATTATTAATTTATTTTTGGTTGATTAAAGTATATCTGCAACTTTTGCAGATATACGATTTTTGTTATTATTCTATATCGGAAAAATATCCATTTGGTAAACTCTCTCCCATTGAGAGTTTATTTGAATCCATATTTCCCACATCATACTTAAATTATTATAGTTAATCTCGATATTGATTACTTCATTCCGTTTAATATTCATATTGATTGTTGCAGGTGTAAACAAGGGAAGATTATTATTGTTAGCAAATATTGAGAGTGTTAATTCCGAAGTACTTCCGGCTACTGTCGGTGCTAAAATCGTTTCAAGTACAAGATCCTCTGCTCCCGTCAACGGAAAAGATTTCATTACATCTGTTGTTCTTGAATAGGTATAATCACTTCTCAAATATTGGTATAAATTTGTAACTTTAATATCTACATTGCTTATGGAATCGGGGAAGTTTTTACAAGTAATTTGAAGTTTTCCTTTGGTTCGTTCCAACCCAACCGAATTGGATTGTTTCTCGGAAGTAAAACTAATGGTATCTGATACCAAATATAAATCGAAAGATGCCTCTGTTGAAGGAGAGTTCAAGTTAATTTCATCGTTGACAATGGCACTGGAATTGGGCAAGTTACCCAAAATCGCTAGGATATAACGTCCGGAGGAAATGTTTGGAAATTGTATAGTGTACTCTTTTTCATTTCCCGTAACATGAATCAACGAACTGTAAGTAGTAGTACCCGTTTCCAGGTTGTGCAATATATAATAGATCGTATTAACATATTGACGAAAAGGTGAATTATTATCAACAGCCTGTTGGTTGACATAATTTTTGTCTTTTACATACACCTGAACTCGATACTGATCAGGACAAGGAGGCACGTCCTCTTTTATGCAAGAACAAAAACAAATTGTAAGGACCAATAGAAATAAGCCGTTTTTCATTGATAAAAAGTTTATTACAGTTTATTGCCTAGAAAACATCTTATACAAAATTTACCTATCTCCTTCAAAACCCCTTATTAAAGCCT
>CAYYUE010000072.1:0-10658 GCA_964474745.1 uncultured Bacteroidaceae bacterium
TCTCCAGTGCCAAAGATGATGATGTAGAATATTTTTCGGCGCCAGAGAAGGTGGATAACGAGAATTCCGTTTGCGCAACGATTGTGTATTGATGTGAATTGTGGCGGATGTGGTCAGTGTGTAACAGTCTGCGCACAAGGATGTATCTCCGAGAAGACATTGACTCCTCGAAAAATCGACTCTAATAGTTGTATTCTTTGCGGAGCTTGTGTCAGTGAGTGTAAAAAGAAAGCTTTTAATATTGAAAATAAAAAAGAAAATAAATAATAATGAAAGGTTTAAGACAATTTATTGATAAAATAAAGCCTAACTTTGAAAAAGGCGGTAAATTTGAAAAGCTGCATTCTACATTTGATGCGTTGGAAACATTTGCCTTTGTGCCAAACAAAGTAACTTCGCAAGGTTCTCATATTCGTGACGCTGTGGATATGAAACGAACTATTATTGTTGTGGTTTTGGCATTAATACCGGCATTGTTGTTCGGTATGTGGAACGTCGGTTATTTGCATGCGCTTTCGATGGACTCCAATATTACCATCGGGGAAAATTTTTGGCAGAATTTTTGGTATGGATTTATACGTGTGTTGCCTATTATTATTGTAACCTACGTAGTGGGGTTGTCCATTGAATTTGGATTTGCCCAATTTCGTGGACACGAAGTTAATGAAGGCTTTTTAGCCACGGGATTACTAATTCCTTTAATTGTACCTGTTACTGTTCCTTTGTGGCAGGTTGCATTAGCCACTGCGTTTGCTGTAGTAATAGGTAAAGAAGTGTTTGGCGGTACGGGAATGAATTTTATGAATCCTGCATTGATTGCTCGAGCATTTTTGTTTTTTTCTTATCCCACATGTATGTCAGGTGATAAAGTGTGGATATCCAATTCGGGAGATGCTATTTCGGGTGCAACACCTATGGGAGAAGCTATGGTAGGAAATTTTTCATCTATGCCTTCTCTATTTGATATGTTTTTGGGATTTGTTCCCGGATCTATCGGTGAAACATCTATTCCGGCCATATTACTCGGGGCCGCACTTTTGTTGATTACCGGAGTAGGTAGTTGGCGTATTATGTTGTCTGTAATATTAGGTGCAACTGCAGTTGGCGTATTATTTAATTGCATAGGTGCTACCGAATATATGCAATTGCCATTTTATTATCAATTTGTGATGGGAGGTTTTGCTTTTGGTTGCGTATTTATGGCAACAGACCCTGTTACGGCAACTCAAACAAATAAAGGCAAATGGATTTATGGTTTTTTAATAGGTGTTGTTGCTATTGTTATACGAGTGCTTAATCCGGCTTATCCGGAAGGTATGATGCTTGCTATATTGTTGATGAATGTATTTGCACCTTTAATTGACTATTATGTAATAGAAGCGAATATCAGAGCTCGTAAAAAACGTATGCGCTTAACAAAAATAGCTGCGTAAAGAAAGTTATTTTACAAGATTTTTCGAACTAATATGGTACTGGAAAATTTTTAAACAATAAAAAAAGTAGACAATGAAAACCAAATTTACGAATAGATACATATTTGTTTATGCCACAGTATTGGTGATTGTGGTAGCCGCTGTACTTTCAATTACTGCGGTTGTCTTAAAACCTCGACAGACTGAGAATGCCAAAACTGAAAAAATACAGAATTTATTGGCGGCTATTAATGTACAAGCTTCATTTCAAGATGCAGACGCTTTGTATAAAAAATATTTTGTTGAAGAATTAGGAATTAACAAAGAAGGAGAGATTGTAAGTACTTACCATGTATCCGATGAAAAATTAGATGGTAATGAACGTCCGTTCGGCATTAATTTAAAGAAACAACAAACGTTTTTGAAAGAAGGAAAAGCAGCTGTGTTTCCATTGTATATATTTGAAAAAGATGGAGAAAAAGGCTATGTAGTTCCTATGTATGGTAATGGATTGTGGGGACCTATTTGGGGTAATATTGCTTTTGGTCCTGATTTTAATACAGTAATGGGTGTTAGTTTTGGACATAAAGGGGAAACTCCCGGGTTAGGAGCTGAAATAGCTACGCCGATGTTTCAACAAAGGTTTATAGGCAAAAAAATCTTTAATAAAGAAGGGCAATTTACATCCATCGCAATAAAAAAGGCTGCAAATTCTGCTTCCGAAAGTGAAGTGGATGCTATTTCGGGAGGAACCATTACTTCCAATGGTGTGTCCGATATGTTGAAAAACGATTTGGACTTTTACCAAAACTATAGAAATAAAGTGATTCAAGAGGAGCGTAAATAAAGGATAAGATTATGAATACAAAAAATCTCAAATTGATAAAAAATCCGATAAGTAAAAACAACCCCATTACGGTTCAGGTATTGGGTATTTGTTCTGCTTTGGCCGTTACGGCCCAGATGAAACCTGCTTTAGTAATGTCTATTTCGGTAATGGTCGTTGTGGCGATGTCCAACGTGATCATATCATTATTGCGTAATACCATCCCCCCTCGTATTCGTATCATTGTACAATTGGTGGTGGTAGCCATGATGGTTATTTTAGTAGATCAATTTTTAAAGGCTTTCGTTTATGATATAAGTAAACAACTTTCCGTTTTTGTAGGACTTATCATTACCAATTGTATTGTAATGGGTCGTTTGGAAGCTTTCGCTATGGCAAACAAACCTTGGGAATCTTTTCTCGATGGAATTGGTAATGGATTGGGGTATGGATTTATCCTTATTATAGTATCATTTTTTCGGGAATTGTTCGGATCCGGAACTTTATTCGGATATGCTGTAATTCCTGAAAACTGGTATGTTGCAAATGGAGGACATTATTTAAATAACGGATTTTTCATATTGCCACCTATGGCATTAATTATTGTGGGTATTATTATTTGGGTGCATCGCTCTAGAAATAAAGAACTTTGTGAGAAAAATTAAAAATAAACGACAATGCAAGATTTAATAAATATATTTATACGGTCGATTTTCATCGACAATATGGTTTTCGCGTTTTTTTTGGGTATGTGCTCATATTTGGCCGTGTCCAAAACAGTAAAAACTTCCATGGGATTAGGTATCGCCGTTGTATTTGTAACTACTGTAACCGTACCTATTAATTATTTGCTGAACGAATATGTGCTTAAAGAAGGAGCTTTGGTATGGTTGAGCAAAGACTTTGCTTCGGTAGATCTTAGTTTCTTGAGTTTCATTTTGTTTATAGCAGTAGTTGCCGCTTTTGTACAATTGGTTGAAATGGTGGTAGAAAAATTTTCTCCTTCATTGTATAATGCTTTGGGGATCTTTTTACCATTAATTGCTGTAAATTGTGCGATATTAGGAGCTTCATTATTTATGCAAGAACGCGGATATCAATCTGTTGGAGAAGCTACTACATTTGCTTTTGGCTCAGGAATTGGCTGGTTATTAGCTATTGTAGGCATTGCTGCTATTCGTGAGAAATTACGTTATTCAGAAATACCCGCTCCACTTAAAGGGCTGGGGATTACTTTTATTATTACCGGACTTATGGGTATTGCTTTTATGAGTTTCTTAGGAATCAAATTATAAAAATATCCAGTAAATAATTAAGAAATAAATTAGGATATGAATTTACAAATATTGTCGATAGGGCTTGTTTTAACAGTAAGTGTTTTGGTGTTTTTAATCATCATATTACTATTGGTGGCATTGTTATTATTTGTACGCGCCAAATTGATGCCGCAAGGCGATGTTGTTATCAACATTAACGAAGATAAAAATATTACCGTTTCTCCAGGTTCCACTTTACTTTCTACCTTAGCTGATCAAAAAATCTTTTTACCTTCAGCTTGTGGTGGAGGCGGAACATGTGGAATGTGTAAATGTAAAGTCCTGGAAGGGGGTGGAGATATATTACCTACTGAAACTCCTCATTTTACTCGTAAACAAATACAAGAACATTATCGTTTAGGATGCCAAGTAAAGGTTCGAGAAAACATGAAAATTGAAATTCCCGAAGAAATATTTGGTATTCAAAAATGGGAATGCGAGGTAGTTTCCAATAAAAATGTGGCAACTTTTATCAAAGAATTTATTGTAAAATTGCCTGAAGGAGAAATTTTGAATTTCAAATCAGGAGGATATATTCAAATTGATGTACCGAAGACGGAGGTACATTATAAAACCGATATTGAAGTAGATCCAAATTATCATACAGATTGGGATAAGTTCCATATGTGGGATTTGGTTATGAAGAATCCGGAACCGTGCTTCCGTGCTTATTCAATGGCTAATCATCCAGCAGAGGGTAATATTGTTATGTTGAATATCCGTATTGCTACACCTCCCTTTGATCGTAAAACGGGTGGCTTTATGAAAGTGAATCCAGGTATTTGTTCTTCATATATTTGGTCGTTAAAGCCCGGAGATAAAGTTACTATTTCTGGTCCTTATGGTGAATTCCACATCAAAGATACCGATAAGGAAATGATGTTTATAGGAGGGGGTGCTGGGATGGCTCCGATGCGCTCTCATATTTTTGACCAATTTAAAACCAAACATACTGCTCGAAAAGCTACATTCTGGTATGGAGGTCGTTCATTAAAAGAGTTATTCTATATGAATGATTTTGAAGAAATAGAACGTGAAAATTCGAACTTTAATTTTCATGTAGCTTTATCGGAACCCTTAAAAGAAGATAATTGGACAGGTTATACGGGATTTATCCATCAAGTAATTTTTGATAATTACTTAAAGAACCATCCTGAACCTGAAGAAATTGAATATTACCTTTGTGGTCCGGCTGCGATGACCGATGCTGTTATCAAGATGTTGGATAATTTAGGAGTTCCCAAAGAAAATATTATGTTTGACGATTTTGGATCGTAATATTAAAAACGAGAGATTTACTATATTTTTCAGAAAGGATTGTCTTCAAAAACAGAATGTGTACACTCTGTTTTTGAAGACAATATTCTATCTATAATTGTGTTATTTTGAAACGAATACTCTATTTTTAACAGTTTGGTTTATGCTTGAAATTTTCTTACCTTTGTATTTTTATACTGCTGCTGATTTCCTTATAATATTTTGATAATTAATTTGTTGAAAGTAGATAAGGATTGTATAGTAAAGAAAACGATGCTTTAAATAAGATATTTCTAATGTAAATATGAAAATCCTATGAAATTTGAGCTAAGTAAAAAATCATATATAAAAATTGGTATTTTGTTATTTTCCTTATGGATGTCAAATTTATTGTTTTGTCAATCCTCCTGCGAAGTGGAGTTAAGCACTAAAGCATATAAAGAATATCAACAAGCATCGGATCTTTTTGAAAAACGGCGATATACTGCGAGTGCAGAAATTTTACGTAAACTGAATGCTCAAGAACCGGATTGTGCAGATCCGTATTTTTTATTGGGAATGATTGCGGCTCAAAAGGAAAACTTGTCGGCAATGAATAGAAATTTTTCCAAAGTATTGGAACTTTGCCCCAATTATTCTGATGCGCGAGCACATTATTATATGGGATTAGTTCACTATAGCTATGAACGTTATGAACAAGCTGCAATGAGTTTTGATCATTTTTTTACCTTAGTGAACGAGTTAGATGGAGAAATGTACGAGGAGTATCTCGAAAATGCAGAGAGTTATTCGTATTGGTCTAAGATGTTAACAAAAGCTTATTTGAATCCGGTTCCATTTGATCCTAAACCTATTCCTGGAGTTTCGTCTGAAATGAATGAATATTTAGCATATCAAACAATTGACGGAAATTATATGTATTATATTAGAGAAGTATCTCAGGGGGTTGATAACAGCTCATTTTACAAGTCGGAATTGGATATGAAAGTACCGCAGTTTTATCAGAGTAAACGACAAAAAGACGGTACGTTTTCCTCTGGCAATAAACTTCTTTCCCCATTTAACATAGAAGAAAATGAAGGTATGCCTACGCTGACTTCAGATAATAAACTTTTGTATTATTCTATTACTAAGAAGGAAAAGAATAATTATTCTAATTGTGATATTTATTATTCAGAATTTCATAACGGAGAGTGGACAGAATTAAAAAACGCAGGCCTCAGTGTGAATACACCGAACACATGGGAATCTCAACCTTCTATAACATCCGATGGTTCATATTTATACTTTGCAAGTAATCGTCCCGGTGGATTTGGAGGTACTGATATCTGGCGAGTACGTCGATTACCCAACGGTGATTGGGGACGACCTGAAAATTTGGGACCAACGGTTAATACCGAAGGAAATGAAAGGTCCCCTTTTATTCATCCGGATGGAATTTCGTTGTATTTTGCTTCTGACGGATGGGAAGGTTTAGGAGGTTTAGATATGTACTTTACCCGTGTAAACGATTCCCGATACCAGAAACCTCTTAATTTAGGACATCCTATCAATTCGGAAGGCGATGAATTTTATTTTGGAATTACTACCAATGGTCGAAAAGCTTATTTTTCCTCAAATAAATATTCCGGAAAAGGTGGTATGGATATTCTGGAATTCGATTTATATCCTGCTGTACAACCTCAAAAAGTAACGATGGTAAAAGGAAAGGTGACAGATGAAAACAACAACCCGATAGGAGGGAAGTTGGAATTATTTGTGGATGGAGCCAAAGAGAACAACATATATACGATTGATGAATCAGAAGGAACTTTTACAGCAGTGTTGAATCCAAAATTTGATTATATACTTATTGCCAAAAAAGAAGGATATGCGTTTCATTCGAAATTGGTTCCGAAAAAAGCTCATTTGGAAGATTCTTTATTGCAATTTCAAATACAGCCGATTACCATAGGAGGGAGTTATCAAATAAACGATATTACATTTGAAAGCAATTCTTCACAACTTAATGAAAAAAGCAGATTTGTAATGGATGCATTTATTGAGTTTTTACGAGAAAATCCTACTGTTTTTGTAGCTATAGAAGGATATACAGATAATGTAGGGGATTCGGAAGCTAATAAAGCATTGTCAGAACAGCGCGCAAGATCGGTTTATGAGTATTTGATTTCGAAACGAGTACGTCCCGATCGCTTGCAGTATAAAGGATTCGGATCCGAGAAACCTGTAGCGTCTAATGATACTGAAGAGGGACGTGCAAAAAACAGAAGAACAGTATTTGTAATCATAAAAAAATAAATTATTCGTAATCGCATTATATGAAAGATATATTTCGCATATTCAAATATTTAAAGTTTTTTCCTAAAGAGATTGCGTTGAACATATTCTTTAATATATGCTACGTGTTTTTTTCGTTGTTTTCTTTTGCAATGATTGTTCCGTTTATTGAATTGTTGTTTAATATTAGTGATCCACCTTCCGTAGAACCTGTTTTTGCACTTAATCAGGCTTCCATTACGGATTGGCTTACGTGGAACTTATATCAGTTGAAACTTACATATGGAGTTTGGAAATGTTTGTTATTTGTGTCTATCGGATATGTTGTATGTTCGTTTCTATCCAATGTGTCGCGTTATATGGGTATGTATTTTTTAAGCCCTATTCGAAATGGGATGTTGCAATATATTCGTAACGATATTTATCATCGTATCACTATTCTTCCGGTTTCATTTTTTTCTGCACGTCGTAAGGGTGATATTTTAAGTTGTTTGTCGAATGATTTGGCTGATATTGAATGGTCGGTATTTAATTGTTTGCAAATGTTGATAAAAGATCCCGTGAATGTGATTATTTTTGCCGCGACATTGGTTTTTATAAGCCCTAAAATGATGCTATTTGCAGTGATTGTGCTTCCCATTACCTTGTTTGCTATTAGTATTATAGGAAAAAGTTTGAAACGCAATGCGACCAAAGGACAAGATACATTAGGATATCTTTTTTCCGTTTTGGAAGAATCTATTTCAGGAATTCGGATCATTAAATCTTTCAATATGGAGTCTCAGATGGAAAAACGTTTTGCTAAAGAAAATAAAGAATATGCACGACGTATGATTCGGGTGGCGAAACGGAAAGAGTTAGGTTCTCCTTTAATGGAATTGCTCGGAACTTTAGTGTTAGCCGGTATTGTAGTTTTTGGGGGCACATTGGTTATTGAAGGAGATATGCGTCCTGCCATTTTGATCTTTTTTGTTATTGTGTTTGCTCGGATTATTCCTCCTGCACAAGCTATTATATCAGCATATTATAATTTACAAAAAGGAAGTGCCGCAGCGCGGCGTATTTTTACTATTTTGGATGGCAAAGAGGATATAACAGAAAAACCTAATGCCATAATGAAGACTTCGTTTGAAAAAGAAATTGAATACCGAAATGTTTCATTCGCTTATCAACCGGATACATCTACAGAAAAGCTTGTATATGTATTGAAAAATATAGATCTTACCATAACCAAAGGAAAAACAATTGCGATTGTAGGACCTTCAGGAGCCGGAAAGACTACACTGGTGGATTTATTGCCTAGGTTTTATGATTGTCAGGCAGGAGAAATATGTATTGACGGTACCCCAATCAAGGATATGCATATTGATTCACTTCGAAGCCTTACCGGCATTGTTTCGCAAGAATGTATTTTGTTTAATGATAGTATTTTGCATAACATCGCTTTTGGACAACCCAATGTAAGTAAGGATGCCGTCATACAGGCTGCCAAAATTGCAAATGCAGATGAATTTATATCTCAATTACCTAATAGGTATTATACGTTTATTGGTGATAGAGGGTTAACGCTTTCAGGAGGACAACGCCAAAGAATCAGTATTGCTCGAGCTATATTGAAAGATCCTCCTATTTTGATTCTCGATGAAGCAACTTCGGCATTGGATACCGAATCGGAACACTATGTGCAAGAGGCATTGGTGCGATTGATGGACAACAGAACAACAATTGTGATTGCACATCGTTTGTCGACTATCCAGCACGCGGATGAGATTATAGTTATGGACAAAGGAGAAATTATTGAACGAGGAACCCATAAACAACTAATAGCATACAATGGATTGTATAAAAAATTGATCGATTTACAATCGTTTAGCTAATTACAGCCTTGTATTTTGGTAGCGGAGAAATTCAGAAGTTTTTTATCACGAACTAAAATACATAGAGAATTTCGCTTACAGATAGTAGGGAAGAGGTTTATTGTCAAAAAATAGTTTTTTTAGAAGAACTAAATCCTACCAATAAAAAAAGTTCTATATAAATGCAAAAAAAGTTGTACTTTTGCAAACTCAAATTGGAGAGATGCTCGAGTGGTTGAAGAGGCACGCCTGGAAAGCGTGTATACGCCTAAAGCGTATCGCGGGTTCGAATCCCGCTCTCTCCGCAGGTCTTTTCAGGCCTTTTTATTTTTCGAAAAGTTTTTTGATAACCTTCCCTTGAATTATTTGTTTATTAAAAAAACAAATATGTTTTTTTTTAATTGTCATACGTAGAGTTGCTATTGATGAAAAATAAGATTTTTTTTGCTTTGGTATTGCTGTTATTAAATGGAATAATCGGTTTATCTCAAAATCAGGTAAATAAAAATTCAAATAAAAAAGAGAAAACACTTATGGAAAATCTAAGTGAAATATATTTTGCAGGGGGATGTTTTTGGGGGACAGAACACTTTATGAAGCAAATAAACGGAGTGAAGACTACAGAGGTCGGTTATGCCAATGGTCGGATAGAAAATCCTACTTATCAGCAAGTTTGCTCTGGCAACACAGGATTCGCAGAAACAGTAAAAATTACTTATGATCCGAATGAAGTCAATCTGGAACTTCTTCTGGATCTTTATTTTAAGACGATTGATCCAACCAGCTTGAATCGCCAAGGAGGTGATCGCGGGACTCAATACCGGACGGGTATTTATTATACAGATAAATCAGACTTGCCTACGATTCGATCGGCTATTACATCGTTAGCTAAAAACTACCAAAAACCGATTGTTATTGAAGTAGAACCTTTATCAAATTTTTATAAAGCCGAGAAATATCATCAGGATTATCTGGATAAGAACATCGGGGGTTATTGTCATATTGATCCTTCATTATTTGAGCTAGCTCGAAAGTCAAATGTCAAAAAGGTACAGACAACTTATAAGAAACCCGATGATGCTACTTTACGCGCAACGTTGTCAGACGAACAATATGCCGTAACTCAGAAAAATGCAACAGAACATCCTTTCCGTAACGAATATTGGAATGAATTTAAGGAAGGTATTTATGTCGATATTACAACAGGAGAACCTCTTTTTATTTCGACTGATAAATTTGAATCTGGTTGTGGATGGCCCAGTTTTTCAAAACCAATCGATAAGGAATTGGTTAAAGAAATCGTCGACATTTCGCATGGAATGACCCGGATGGAAGTACGTAGCAAAACAGGAGATGCTCATTTGGGGCATGTTTTTACAGATGGACCGACTGACCGCGGAGGATTGCGCTATTGTATCAACAGTGCTTCGTTACGTTTTATTCCTAAAAATAAAATGATAAAGGAAGGATATGGAGAATACCTTAAATTACTCGAAAAGTCTTCTAAATAGTTACATGTAAAGAAGATAATATTATGTTTGCACATTATTTAAACAATAGATAGTGAAAATATTTCATTGAGATCTTATTATAAATGTTTCAATTCCTTTTATAATTTCTATCAAAAAGTAAAATAAATACTGGAACTTTTAATTTTTTACTATTCTTCTATTTTATTCATATATAATTTATCAGTAGTAGATTTTTTTACATT
>CAYYUE010000073.1:0-10653 GCA_964474745.1 uncultured Bacteroidaceae bacterium
TTAACAATTGGATTAATAAATTATTTAATATTTTTAAATATATCTCCTTTTAGAATTACACATTTTAAACTTACAACTTTTATACATAATAATCTTTATACTGTCATTATTTTGTATTTAATTTAAAAATATCCTTTTAAATCTATTAATAACCAAATAGCTACATTAAAAAATTAAACGCTTCAAACAACCATTTGAGAGGACAAATATACGTTTTTTTTCGAAATAAAAAAATATTTCGTATCCAAATATTCTACTCCCATCAATTAACAATTATTATTCAAGGATTGGTCACCTGAAAAAAGAATATTTTATCATTGCATATCAAACAAATATTCATATCGTCCAATTTTAGTAATTCAATTCTTTTATTTGTACATCCATTTGATTTCTGGATTGATTGGAAATCTTTTTCTCTATGAAGTTCACATTATGTCTACATAATTTATTTATTTAAGAAGTTATAGTTCAATCTGATATAATAACATTTCCATGAAATCTACGCCTCGTGGGAGTATAGGAAAACAGAGGCTAACCCTGGTACCAAATCACATCTTGTATAATTAACATATTGTAAAACACCAGGTTTCATTCATTATGTTTACATTTCTATTTCCATGTAATTTGGACTCCTTCATGTTTTACTTGTACTAATGTGCTGCATCCTAAAGGCAATGCGCAATTTTGTGTTTTAATATGACCAAAAGGCATATTAAAACAAACAGGATAATCAAATTCTTGAACCGCATCAAAAATAATTTCCTCTGCAATTTTTCCAAAAGCTACAGAATTATCATGCATATCCGTTAATGCACCTACCATTAATCCTTTTATCCGACTTAACTTATCTGTCCGTTTCAAATTCTGCATCATCCGATCTATGTGATAAAGATACTCATCGAGATCTTCTATAAATAAGATTTTCCCTGTAGTATCTATATCCGAAACAGATCCACACAAACTATATAAAATAGACAAATTACCTCCCACAACAATACCATCAGCGTCTCCGAACCGATTCAATGGGTGGGGTAGTACTTTTACAGGTTGTAAATGCCCCCACAGAGCCTCTTTTAGTGAAATAACAGAGGGTACATCCCATCCTCCGGAGGGCACGTCTATAGGCATCGTAGCATGTAAGGTTTCAATACCAAAATTTTGTTGAATATGGGAATGCAAAACTGTTATATCGCTATACCCGATAATCCATTTAGGGTTTTGAATGAATTTTGAAAAATCAAGTTTATCGATAATACGTACAGTTCCATACCCTCCTCGAGCACAAAAAATAGCTTTTATCGCATCATCGTTCAAGGCAGACTGTAATGCAAGTGTTCTTGTCTCATCAGACCCTGCAAACTGACCCTCTTGGTCGTACAGATGTTCGGGTACGCTTACCTCTAATCCCCAAGAATGCAATAACCGAATAGCCGGTTCCATTTCTTTTGGTGAAACCTTCCGTGCGGTAGCAAGCAACACCACTTTATCACCCCGTTGTAAGTATTTCGGTTTTTTCATTTTTCAAAATCTTCGATAATTTATTTTCATATTTCTCTACAAAAATAAGGGACCTTTACACTTTACCACATTCCGTCGAATGTAGTCCATATGAAATCTCCGGTTTCCCATGCTTTTTCAACAGCTTTATTTCCACATTCATTGCTATATTGAGTCAACAATTCTATAGCTCCTTTTCGGTCTCCTGTTTTTAACAACTGTAATGCTTTTGCTTCAGTAACAGCATGTGTATCTAGAAATTCTGCTTGCATAGGCACCCACGCTGCATCTACGATTTTTCGCATGTCGCCCCAGCGTTTAGCAGCAATTGTTCCCAATCGATTAAAAGCCCACCAAGCAGCTTTTTTGCTATATCCGGTTTCACGACCACATGTTTTATACGTTTCAGGCAAATCGGTGGCATTTGCATAAAATGGAACATATATGGATGATGCTACATTGTCTAAATCAAACCAACACAATGCACCGACTTCATCAGGCAGCCAATCGCGGCATTGTAATATAGTTGCATATACAGTAAAATGTACGGCTATAGCTCGTTCTCCACGAGCATGCCATCCTCCATTGATTTTGTGCAGTGCCAATTCATCTGTTTTCATAAATGGATTTGCCAATGGTGAAATAACAGTTTTTCCCTCTTTATCGGTAACCGTGAGTGTTTTTCGCATATCGTATTCTGTTCCTTCATAATAATCCTTAAACACTCGCATCATATCGGTTACAGACACCAACGAATCAGGTTTTACCGAGAAAGGATAGTTTTCGGCATTGGGATCCAGCTTTAAAGAAGATGCCAGCAAATCATATACACGCCATTCTCTTCTTCTACAAGCTAACATAGTACGTGATTGAGGAGCATAGGCATAAGCAAAACGAAACGGTTCTTTCTTTTTGTCCCACCAACCCATTTCTTCAGCCAATGAAAACACATTATCAGATGCCATGAAAAAATCTTTCTCTTTCAGGTTGATTTCGCAAATGGTAGATGCATTCGCATTTACTGCAATATGATTGTCCGGCACTCGTTGTGCTACCCACACAGCCCCTCTTTTATCTTTTCCAGGACCTACTATTTCCAAATGCCATACTTCATTTTTATCAGCAATCGTGAGGCATTCTCCTGCATCGTTCCATCCATATTCTTTCAGCAGTGCTCCAGCTGTTTTTATAGCATCGCGAGCTGTTGCACAACGTTGAAGCAATAGCATACACAAGCGTTGGCAATCAATAAGGCCGCTATCGGATTGTAATTCAGGACGCCCGCCAAAAGTAGATTCTCCAATGGCCAACTGTTTCTCATTCATACAGGGATAAGCAGTATTCAAAAATTGGTATGTATGTAATACTTGTGGAATTTCTCCTATTTCAATATCTTCATATTTTGGCATTTTTCCTTCTTCCTTAGGAGCAGATCTACGTAAATACATCTTTTGCGTAGCCCCTTTAGGATGTGCTTGTGCGGGCTCCACCAATATATTAGTGCGCGTACGATGACTGTCGTCTGTATGTGAGGTCATAACAGATCCATCTTTGGACGCTTTTTTACCCACTGTAATGGACGTGCACTCCATTCCTAAAATTTCTTCATCAACTATCTCATTTTGCGCAAATGCAGTTATACAAAAAAACGCAACTAATAATGCAACTAATTTTCTCATGTTTAAATCTAAATAAATGAATAAGACTTGCAAAGTTACTATTTTTTTCATTCAGAAAAAAGTTTAAAACCCGTTCTCCTGTTTGTTATTGATATTAACATACCATTTAGCTGCAAAATCAATAGCGGATGGTTGTTTATGCACAATGCTTATACTATTTATATCACATAAAAAATGTACCTTTGCAGCTTTAATTATAGGTATAGGGTATTTATATGTAATAAATAGATATGTTTGATAAAGAAAAATATATACAGGAAAAAATAACCATCGATATTAAAAAAGCAAATATTTTTGGTTTGTTAATTTTAATACCAATCGCACTTATTTACGGAGTACCTTATTATCTAACATGGGGAGTTGACAATATTATTTCACTGTCATTTCCTTCTTTTCTGTTTTTTATAATTGTTTTTATTGTAGGTATTGTCCTTCATGAGCTTATTCATGGTATTACATGGGCATGTTATGCAAAAAGCAGATTCAAATCCATTCGTTTTGGCATTATGGCAGCGTTTCTTACTCCCTATTGCCACTGCAAAGAACCTTTAAAAATTAAGCATTATATACTAGGAGCTTTAGCACCTGCATTGATATTAGGAGTAATTCCAGCTATTTATGCCATTATTGCAGGGAATTCTTTATGGTTACTATTTGCCATTATTTTCACCAATGCGGCTTGTGGTGACATATTAGTTGTTTGGGCATTACGAAAAGAAAAAAGGGATAATTACGTTCAAGATCATCCCTCTGAAGCGGGATGTTATGTATATCGTTCAAAAAAAGAGTAAGTTATATAGAATTAAACACATGGAACAGTTATTGAAGTATTTTCCGGATTTGACAACACAACAAAAAGAACTTTTTTCGGCTCTTCCTGATTTATATGCCGAGTGGAACAAAAAAATCAATGTTATTTCCCGCAAAGACATTGATAATATTTATGAGCGACACATCATACATTCATTAGGAATTGCCAAAGTACTGAAGTTTCTTCCCAATTCCAACATTTTAGATGTAGGAACCGGAGGCGGTTTTCCCGGTATACCTCTAGCCATATTATTTCCTGAAACACAATTTCATTTGATCGATTCTATTGGAAAAAAAATAACGGTTGTAAAAAGTATTTCGGAACAACTTGGATTGAAAAATGTAAAAGCGGAACAAATACGGGCAGAACAGATAAGCGGTTCTTATGATTTTATCGTATGTCGAGCTGTTACAGATTTGTCAGATTTTACGAAATGGGTTAAAGGGAAAATATCCTCAAAAAGTAAACACAGCCTTCACAATGGAATTCTTTGCCTAAAAGGTGGTGATCTCAATCAAGAATTAGAACCCTTTTATAATAAAGTTCGTATTTATTCTCTTAGCGATTATTTTTCTGAAAATTTTTATGAAACAAAAAAAATCGTTTATCTAAAATATTGAGAAATTAAAAAGACATTCCATTCTACTAAATCATTAAAATCCCATATATTATTTTACGCAACTTAAACAAATGTACGCTTTTTTTTGACTACATGCCAAAAGAAACCACGTTGTTATACCTTTACATATGAAGTACTAAAGTATTAATTTTCATAGATAAAAAAAACAATACACCCTGTTGATTGTAAAATATAACACTATATTTAATTTTTTAATATACATTTGTATGCAATTAAAAAGAGTAGCGAATTAAAAGATCGTACAATTTTGTATTTATGGTTGATATAGATAAGGTAACAAATGCAAATGTATACGAAGGTGATCCATTTATTGTGACCTCGCCCTTCGCCATCAATTATGAATTAGCTATAAATGCAGGAGTTCGTCTCGAAAATCAAATTGTTCCAGCCGGAAGATATGAAATAAAAAAAATCGATAACCTTTGTCTATGGTTTATCGAAGTAGACGGTTTTTTGAGTGGTGAAGAAAAAACTCAATACAGGATATTGCTCGAAGAAAGATAAATACAATATTGCAGGCTTTTTATTTTTGAAAGCCTGCAATATATATCCAAAACAAAAAACAATTTAAAAATGAAAAACATATATCCGGTATATCTATTTTGTTTGCTATTTACCATAAGTTGCGAGCAACCGATACCAGAATCCACTGTCTGCCCAATCGGTTTTTCCTCCTTTTCCATAGATAGTTCAGGTAATGCAGCTTTTGAAGCAACTACACCGAATTTGGAAAAAAGCATGATTACATACCTTGAGCAAGAATCCGAGCAATTCACAAAAGGAAATGTATATCAAATTAATGTATTACGTGATTCGGAAAAGGATACTGTTTCCCGTTTTTTCGGAATGATAAAAACAATAACGGCAAAAAGTTCCAACACACCCTCCACAAAACGCGTGTGTTCCATTCCCTCTTTTTTTAAAACTGATAAGTCCTCCTAAAAAGGATTCAACTTCATTTTATTTCGACCAGTTGCAAAACGGATATATTTTATTTTTTCAGGAAGGAATAGGGATGTGGCAACAATGGATGGCTTTTGTATTGGATGACAACGAAGCTTGAAGCGATACCATTACTTGGGTTTGTCCTATGGAAATACAACCGGAAATGTCACAAAAGTTACATGCAGACAGCTTGTCTCATTATTTAAAAGAAGGCACCCTAATACTTTACAGGTATAAAGGAAAAAGAGTTGGATATGTATGTCTCTAATTAAATCTCCTCTTTTCTTTTGTCGTCTTTTATCCGAAAACGAACCAACCAGAAAAAAAGTCAAACAAAAATCTTTGTGTTTTTAAAATGACCTGGCTCAACGTATATTATTACATATCGAGTCCTGTCATTTTTTTGATAACCAACATTGTAGACTCGGCTTTTTGTTTGTTGTTTTCTACAAATTCAATAAAAGCTTCTTTGCTTGTAAAGAATTGCAAAACAGCATCATATTCGGAGGCTATATTGGATGCGGCGGAATGATAAGGGGTATTTTTCGAAAAACGAATTTCAAATATCAGCTCGGGGTTCTTGATTTTTTTACCGCTACACTTGTCACAATATTGACTTTCATTGAGTCGAACATCATATCCCATCATTTGCATTTGTTCTATTTTTTTGCGGATATTCCTAATGTTTGCATTTTTATATGTCGTTGAGGGTGTTTTTGACTCACATTTTACACAAACATAATCTTCTTCAATAGGTGCTGCCATTGCATAGCACATAGCACTCATCAACATTTGAGTATCGTATTGAACTGCTGTTAATTCTTTCAATCGCTCCACTAAGGAGAGGCTATCTTCTATTTGTTGTTTATCAATTATAATAGTTGATCCGTCAGAAACAACCGAAGGGGATGTTGCTTGTTTAGCCGTCTCACAGCCACTAGAAACAGCCACTAAACTCCCCAAAACTAATATTTTATTTCGTTTTTTCTTCATTTATTCAGGTTTTCACTATGATTCGATATTTTATTTTGAATTTATCATTTATCTACCAATACATTACGCATCCATAGCTAAATCATTAATCTCTTGCAAAAATACTTTTTTTTCCTTGCTCTCACAAAAAAAGGACTTCCTTTAAGAAGTCCTTCCAGCTATTTACTTATTAATCAAATTACCAATCATGTCATTCTTTTATTCTCAACATTTATTCGCCTATAGGCAAAGCTTTAAATCCTTTTCCCATAATTTCGCTACTATCAATAACATTAATAAACGCGTTGGGATCAATTCTGTGAATCCCGTTTTTCAATTTTATAAATTCTCTTTTCGAAACAGTCGTATAGATCATGTTCCGTTCACAACCTTGATATAAACCGGTTCCTTTAAAGCACGTCCCTCCCCTATTCAAATCATTACAAATCGCATTACGTACTTCGTTAGGGAATTCCGTGATAATAAATACCGTTTTATATGATTTTAATCCATCCACGACCAGATCGATAATCTTACTTTCTACAACAATCAGTAATATAGAATAGATCGGAAGCCGAATTTTTCCGAATGCAAACAATGTCGTTAATGTAATAGCAGAATCAACAATGAGGACTAATGTCCCTAATGAAATTCGAGTATATTTATTCAATATCATTGAAATGATGTCACTACCTCCTGAAGTTGCTCCCGATTTAAAAATAAATCCGATTGCCAACCCGTAAATCAATCCGGCAATTATCGTATTTAAAAAATAATCGGGTGCGAAAAATAAAGTACTTTCCGGAACAGGCAATAAATGATTCATATCCATCGACATAACTTGTTGAGATGTAAACATTCCATCATGAATCAACGGCATATATCCGTATGTTACCTCTATTAGCCAAACAAAACCCAAAATCAAAAATGTAGAAATTACAGTTTTAACACCAAATTTTGGACCCAACACCCATGTTCCAATCAAGAGTAACGGAATATCCATACAAAAAGCCCATCCGCTAATAGTCCATCCCCATAATGAGAAGAATACCGTTGCCAAACCATAAGTTCCTCCCGGTGCTAATTTATAAGGAGCAACAAACAACACTTCCCCTATTGCAAATAATAAACTACCTAAAAGAATATAACCATATGCAATAAACCACTGTTTCGACAAAAATTTCTCGTTTTTAATTATGCCCATTTTGCAAACACTTTTATAATTATTTTATTTCTAAAGCTTTATAATATCCAATATCCCTAAAAACAAGATGCAAAGGTATTATTTTTTCCGAATAAAACAAAAATCAATACCAATACTTTCATTTTTATTTATTGCTATTGACCAATCGCTTCCCCTAATTTAGTTTTTTATAAGCATCGACATACGAACAAAAACGATCTAATAAACCACAATAAAAAATGATTAATACTTTCATTACAAACCATTAAAAAAAGTATTTTAATAGAAATGGCTTCTCGTTTACTTATTTCAAATTAGAAATTTAAAATACTCGGAGAGAAAAATAAATTCAGAGTAAATTTTAAATTATAGACTGTTTATGAATCGTAACATTTAGTATATGTTACCATGTCTTGAGGTCCTCTTATTTGGTTGTTTTTAACAACCGGATTACAAATTCCCAGTCAAATTATTTTTCAGGGCTAAAACTGCTTTTATTTTTTATTACAAATAATACCTCAAAATTTTATTTGTTTTTCAAGTCGTTACAAAGTTATTTGAAAATTTTACGATCATTCAACGCTCGCTGAAATTTCCGAGCATTACGAATGTGTTCATTTATATTGGACGCAAAATTATGATATCCTGAAAAATCCTCTTTTGCACAAAAAAATAAATAATCGGTTTTTTCATTTTGTAACACCGCATCTATTGACGACATTGCGGGAATGCAAATGGGTCCGGGCGGCAACCCTTTATATTTGTATGTATTATAAACTCCATCATGAGCAAGATGTTTTTTCAATATACGTCGAATCTCAAAATCTTGTAGCGAAAATTTCACGGTAGGATCCGCTTGAAGCAACATTCCTCGACGCAAGCGATTCAAATACACACTTGCTATCAAGGGTTTCTCTTCATCTTTATTGGTTTCTTCGTCAATAATGGATGCCAATATCATCACTTCTATTCGGCTTAATTGTAATGTTGCTGCTTTTTGCAACCTCTCTTCAGTCCAAAACGCATCGGCTTCCTTATGCATTCGATGTAAAAAATCTTGAGGAGTACTATTCCAATAAATTTCATATGTATTGGGAATAAATAAGGCCATGCTGTTCTCCGGAGTCACCCCAAATGAATCCAATAAATCTTTATTCCGCATCGCTTCTATAAAATGAGTTGAATCAAACTCCAAACGCTTCGAAAGTTTTCCGGCAAGAGACTCTCGAGTACGAAATTTTCCTATGACAATCCGTTCCGGATCTTGGTTCCCTGCTTTTAACTTATTAAGTAATGTATTGATACTCATATTAGGTATCAGTATGTAGCGTCCCGGTTTTACATTTTCCGGATAATTTTTCCGATAAGCAAGCCAATTGAAGAATGTAAGATCTACGATGCACCGGCGTGCTTGCAAACTATCCACCACATCGTTATAAGTTGCTCCCGTAGGAATATATAAATCAATTTCTTTTTGTATAGGTAAATTATTGCGTTTAAGATAATTATAAGCTCCTATAGCGATGAAAAACAACAATAGAATTAAACCTAACAAACCTATAATAACTTGCTTCTTGGATACCGTTTTTTTAGATGATTTTTTTCTTATTTTTTCCATTTGTAATATTGATTTTTCTATAACGTAAAAAATAACAAATCATTATCCTAGTATCTTTTGGAGCAATAACTCATCTTCAAAACCATCCTGAATGCGAATCCAATCTTTTTTTCTTCCAGTTTCAAAAAAATTATTCTTTAAAAATGCTTGTATACTGGCCGCATTCGAAGCTGCAACATTGGCATACAATTGGTATAGCTGTAAATGATGCCTGCAAAATAGGCATATTTTTTCGATAGCCATCGTTGCAAACCCTTTATTCCGCTGATTAGCATCAATCAAAATACCGATTCCGGATCTTTGATGAAAAGGATCAAAATCGAATAAATCGATACAGCCAACGGATATTTTAATTCCGTCATTTTCTACATCAATCATCAGCCGTAATTGCTTTAATGTATAAATATCCGATTGAAGCGTCGATAGGATGTATTGTTCTAAGACATATCGAGAAAAAGGAATATGCGTATTACTCTTTTCCCATATAGAGGCATCATTTTCCCATGAATAAATCAAATCAATATCAGAGATTTCCAATGCTCGTAAACGCATATTTACCAAATGGTTAGATTTCATTACATTTTTTAGTTTATATTACACCAACAAAAAAGTTGTGTAATTGTCGGTTCTCAGAGAATTAGCAATTACACAACTTCATCTTATTTTGATCTTATTTTAATCCATGATGGCTTTAATTCCGGGTAAAACTTTTCCTTCCAAATATTCTAACATAGCCCCGCCTCCGGTGGATATATATGACATTTTTTTATCCAATCCCAATTGTTTTATGGCAGCAATGGAATCGCCGCCGCCTACAGCTGAAAAAGTCCCTTTTTCAGTAGCTTTAGCCACTGCTTCGGCAATACTAAATGTTCCTCTACTAAAATTTGGCATCTCAAATACCCCAACAGGGCCATTCCACAATATAGTGGCAGACTTTTCTATAATGCTTGAAAATAACTTTATACTTTCCGGGCCACAATCCAACGCTTCCCATCCATCGGGAATTTGATCTCCTTGAACTATCATGGTATTAGCATCATTGGCAAATCTATCTGCCACAATGCAATCAACGGGCAAATAAAAATTTACATGGTGGGCTTTCATTTTTTCCACGAGCTCTTTAGCTACTCCCAATTTATCATCTTCGCATAACGAATTTCCAATTTTTCCACCCAAAGCCTTTGTAAACGTGTAACGCATACCGCCTCCAATGATCATATTATCTACTTTGGGAATTAAATTTTCCAAGACATCTATTTTCGAAGATACTTTGGATCCTCCAATAATAGCGGTAAATGGGCGTTT
>CAYYUE010000074.1:0-1739 GCA_964474745.1 uncultured Bacteroidaceae bacterium
CCGTTGGTTTCTTTAACAGATTTGGAAAGTTTGTTATCTGTTTTTAACGCAATAGAAGAATACTATAATTCAGATCATTCTTAAATAATAAAAAACGAGAGAATGGCCATTCTCTCGTTTTTTATTATGCTTGCAATTATTTTTTCCTCTGACATTTTTTAGGAACTACACAAGTCCCACTTGCACGACAAACTATGAGAGGTTCCGTTAATACATCCGCTGCAGATTCCGAAATATCGGTACGCGGAACAATCACTTTACGAGCCTCAAAAATCATTTTACGAGAAGAATTGCCAACATGTGTAATTTCTCCAACAGCCTCGATATAATCGCCTGCATAAACAGGAGCCAAAAATTCTACACTGTCATAAGCACAAAAAAGGCCTTCATCTCCATCTTGAATAATTAATAATTCTGTTGCAACATCTCCAAAAAGTTGTAACATTTTTGCACCATCTACAAGATTGCCACCGTAGTGTGCATCATGAGAACTCATTCTCATACGTATCATTGATTTTGTCATAATGTTATTTTTTTATAATATAATCTACAAATATACCTGGGGTACGAACATTTTCAGGAGCCAGCGTTCCTGTTTTTACAACCTTTTGAGGTTCTACAATAACCAAATCTGCAGCTGTAGCCATCAAAGGACAGAAATTTTGAGAAGTACCTATATATATTAAATTTCCTTCCTCATCTGAAATATTAGCTCCAATTAACGCAACATCTGCTTTTAGAGGTTTTTCCAACAAATACTCTTTTTCATCTACTGCAATGCGTTGCTTCCCTTCCTCTACCACAGTACCCAACCCTGTTGCAGTCAATACGCCTCCCAAACCTGCTCCTGCTGCGCGAACACGTTCAGCTAAAGTGCCTTGAGGACTAAATTCCACTTCCAATTGACCTGAGTTCATTTGATTAATAGTTTCTTCATTGGTGCCAATATGTGATGCAATTACTTTTTTCACTTGATGATTGGAAATCAATTTGCCCACTCCTTTATTTGAATAAGCGGTATCATTGGCTATAATAGTCAGATTTTTTACACCTTTTTCAACTAATGCATCAATAATGGATTCGGGAGTACCAACGGCCAAAAAACCACCCACCATAATTGTCATGCCATCGTGTATCTTTTCGATAGCTTCTTGAACTGTGATAAATTTATTCATTACTGTATTTATTATTTATTAGTTAATCATTTACATAAGAAAAAAAATAAATTCAAAACGACTGTCTATTAAGCATTTTATACTTACTTTTTCTCTTTAAAATGACGTAAACCAAATGCAAATATATGAATTTTATTGGAAACGGTAAAATGTTTTCCCTATGCATAGATTAAATTATTTCTTCCTAATTTTAAAGTATGTAAAATGATACAAAATTTCCTTAAACCAAAAGTATATTACTCTTGTTGTACTTCAAATGTTATTTATCAGCATGTTCTAACTGATTTAAGTTCACAAAAATTCCAATAACTTTTTTAACGGAAAAATATCCGACTATGAAAATAAGTCCAAATAATTACACCATTTTTCTACAAATTTCATAGGCTTTACGATCTTCAAAAGATTAAAATAACACACACTATTCTAGTTACATAAAGTATAATCTTCTCAAAACAAGTAATCTATTTTTCTATGATCAAAAATAAAATAATAAAACAGTCTAAAAATAATAAAATTGCTAGGTTGATTAAACAAATCTTATTATCTTTGCATGTCGTATTTCGG
>CAYYUE010000074.1:1749-10597 GCA_964474745.1 uncultured Bacteroidaceae bacterium
TTCACAAAGAAAACTAAGCTATTTTTAGTTATATGTGATTGAAAATAAACTTTTTACAAATTAAAAAGACTACTACACCATGAAAATCAAAACATTGAAGAAAGTATCATTTATAGTATTGATATGGGGATTTTCATGTGTTGGATTTGCTCAGCAAGAAGCCATGTTTACACAGTACATGTTTAATAGGCTTTCTTTCAATCCTGGGTATGCCGGCACTTCCGGATCTATCTGTCTTACAGGAATGTACCGAGATCAATGGATGGGCCTAAAATTAGATCCATCTGTATCTGGTGGGGATGCGGGGTCAACACCTCAGAATTTCTTATTTTCATTTGATATGCCCGTCAGATTTTTACATGGAGGATTGGGTGCTACTGTTTTTACCGATAAAGTGGGATATACCAGCTCTACAAATATTAATATTGACTATGCATACCATCTTTTTTGGGGGCCAGGCAATTTATCAATCGGTGTTGAAGGAAGTTTTTACAGCAGGACATTAAATTATAAAAATTTAGTTGGGACAGATGACCTCCCTAGTGACCCGTCAACATCGGCTCCCAGCGCTAGTGAAGATCCATTGCTTGTTTCTCGAGACTCTCAAAATGAAATGTTGACGGATGTGTCTTTAGGGTTTTATTATCAAGTTCCGGGCGTTATGTACGCAGGGCTTTCAATGAAAAATTTATTAGCCGCTAAAAGTACCATTTTAAATTTTCAAAATTCAAGATATGTATATTTAACAGGTGGGTATGAATATGTCATCCCAACAGATCCTTCTTTTAGAATTCTTCCATCTGCATTGATCAGGACAGCTGATTTCTCCACTTTTCAAATTGATTTAAGCTGTTTGGTCGAATATGAACGAAGTGTTTGGGGAGGGATTTCTTACCGCTTTCAAGACGCTATAGCGATATTAGCAGGAGTTAATTGGAAAAAGCTTAAAATCGGACTGTCTTATGATTTTACCACTTCAGGATTAGGAGGGATTTCGAAACCCGGACGAAGTAAGGGATCACTAGAAATATATTTACGTTATTGCTTCAAGGTTATTATACCTCCAAAAGCACCGTCAAGTTATCAAAATACACGTTATTTGTTGTAACAATGAAACATTATTGAAAAAGTGTCGTTAAATGAAAGACACTATATACATAATAAATTAATTATCATGAATATAAAAATGTTTACAGATATGAAGAAAGTAGTTTTAATGCTCTGCGGAGTTATGTTACTCTGGAACTGCGCCTCTAACGATAAAGGAGAGTTAACAGGGGTCAAAAATCGTCCTATTTTTGAAGACATGAATCTTTCAGGAATGATTTTTGTTGAACAAGGAAATTTTATAATGGGTGGTGGTACTCAAGATGTTGTATATGGAGTTCCTGTTCAACCTAGAACAGTGCAAGTAGGTTCTTTCTTTATGGATGAAACCGAAATTACTAATAATGAGTACCGTCAATTTGTTACATGGGTACGTGATTCAGTTGCCAGACGTTTACTTGGAGACGCCGGAATCGATGGTTTCATTATTGAAGAAGATGAATATGGTGAACCTATAGATCCTGCTATATTAAACTGGAAAACTAAAATTGACTGGGAAAACCAAGAAGTTCGAGAAACATTAGAACCTCTTTATGTTGCAGCAAAAGATCGCTTCTACAATCGAAGAGCTATTGATCCTTCGAAATTAAATTATGAATACTATTGGATTGATTATAAACAAGCTGCTCAAAAGTCTGAATTTTCTAGTAATACAGTTAAAACAGAGTATAAAGGCACCATGTTTGCAAATCGTCCTAAAGGATTAAATGATAGATCTCAGTTCATTAAAAAAGAGGTTGTTAATGTATATCCCGATACTTTATGTTGGATCCATGATTATGTATATAGTAATAACGAAGATTATACCCAACATTACTTTTCTTCTCCAGCTTATGATCACTACCCTGTAGTAGGTGTTAGCTGGAAACAAGCTAAAGCATTTTGCGTGTGGAGATCTAACTACTTGAATAATTATTTAAGAAGCATTGATTATACGGAAATGTGTGATTTTCGTCTACCTACCGAAGCTGAATGGGAATATGCAGCAAGAGGTGGTATGTCTAATGAATCTTATCCATGGGGAGGCCCATACATTAGAAATACAAATGGTTGTTTTTTAGCTAATTACGAACCTTTGCGTGGTGCTTATGATGATGATGGAGGTATGAGAACACTTATGGTAGGGCATTATGCTCCAAATGATTTCGGATTATACGATATGGCAGGGAACGTAGCTGAATGGTGCGAAGATGCATACAATGAGTCAACTTACGTTGTTGGAAATAGTTTGGCTATGGCAAATACATACAATGCAACCGATGATGACTCCCCTGCAATGAAACGTAAAGTTATTAGAGGTGGTTCTTGGAAAGATCAAAAGTATTATATTCAAGTTCAAACAAGAACTTACGAATTTCAGGATACCGCAAAATCATATATCGGTTTCAGATGTGTTAATTCCTATTTAGGCCGTGTAAAGGGTGACAATTTAAAATCTGCATCCAATGTATATAGCTATTAATGTCAAATAAACAAAAACACAAAATAAACAAACAAAAAACATTAAATTATGAGCAAATTGGATAACTTAGTTCGGAGTAAGGGCTATAAAAACTTCATGGCGAAGTTGTATGGTATCGGAGCATCTGTTGTAATTATCGGAGCATTGTTTAAAATCCTTCACTTACCCGGTGCTAATGAAATGTTAATTGTAGGGATGGGTACTGAGGCCGTTATATTTATGTTCTCCGCTTTTGAACCATTACACGTTGAATACGATTGGAGTTTAGTATATCCCGAATTAGCAGGTATGGATCATGGAAGCGCTATAATAGCAGGAAACAAAGGGGAGATTGGCGGCGGAAAAGTCGTTTTCGGCGGTATTACAGATTCCACAAGTCAACAACTTGATAAAATGCTAAGTGATGCTAAAATTGGACCTGAATTGATTGAAAGCTTAGGTAAAGGCATGCAAAATTTAGCCGATTCTGCTAATTCTCTTAACGGAATGGCTACAGCAGTAGCTGCAACGGATAAATTTGTTTCTAATATGGATGCTGCAGCAGATGCTGTAAGTGAATTATCTGATGCTTATCGCCGGAATGCTATATCTATAAATAAAGATGCGGAATGCTCTGAAGACTATCTGAATAGTTTGAAAGATGCGACGAATTCCGTTAATACATTATCGAATATCTATAAAGAAACAGCTCAAACACTTGCGAAAGGGGATATTTCTTATGTTGATGAATTGAAAAAAATGGCTACTAGCTTATCTTCCATTAATGCCATGTATGAAATTCAATTACAAAATTCTACATCTCAATTAGAGGCTACAAAACAAGTGCAAGATAAAATCCAAAACATGGTTGTTAATTTTGCAAACTCAGCCGAAGATGTATTGAAATATAAAGATCAAGTAGATGCACTATCTAGAAAAGTTGCCGAACTTAATAAAGTTTATGGAAACATGCTAGCTGCAATGCAGACACGAATCTAGAATTTAGAAATTGTTTTATTGAATAGAAAAAGGAAGGTATAATAGATATGGGTGCTACTAATTGTCCAGAAACCCCCCGGCAGAAAATGATTGGAATGATGTATCTCGTTCTAACAGCAATGCTGGCGTTGAATGTTTCTGTTGAAATTTTGAATGGGTTTGTTACGGTTGGGAATGCTATGGATCAATCAAATTTAAACGTCGGCAGCAAACTTGCCGATTCTTATATTAGATTTGATAATGCAAAGCAAGCAAATCCAGAAAAAGTGGAAGAAAACTACGCAAAAGCACAACAAGTGAAAATGTTGGCGAAGGAATTAAAAGATTTTATAGACCAATCCAAGTATGAATTAATATGCGTTAACGAGAGTAGTTTTACATTAGACGGGAAAAAAATTCCTGCTACTCCGGATATAGTGCCGCTCGTACTTGAAGAACAAGGTTTAAGTGCTCTACGAACAAGAGACGAAAGTTCAAATTGTACACGCTTTCTATGTGGATCATCAGAAGACGGAAGAGGCGGTCGAGCATTTGAAATACATCAAAAGATTTCCAACTTTAAAAATGAAGTGGCAAAGCTTTTGGGTAGTGATATATCAAAAGTAAAGTTAGGTCTTGATGTTGACACTTTATATAAGAGTTCTACAGATCAAGGCAAACTGCTCAATTGGGAACAGTTCAATTTTCAAGGTACTATTGCAATTGCAAATGTTGTATTACTGTCTAAACTGAAAGCGGAAGTGATGAATGCAGAATTTGATATTATCAATTTCTTGTATTCTGCCGTTAGTGCGGATGACTTCAAATTTGACAAAGTTCAAGCTCGTGTAGTTGCAAAGTCGAAAACTGTTATGCAAGGTGAAAATTTTGAAGCTGATATATTTGTCGCAGCTTATGATTCAAAAGCAAATTTGAAAGTAAAAGTAAATGGTCGTGAAATAATAGGAAACGAAGCTGATAGCGGAAGTGTACGTTGGATAACACCTGCAGGAGGTTTAGGAGTTCAAAAATACTCAGGTGAAATTTATGTAAAAAAAGAAACTGGTGAAGTAGTATATCCTTTTGAAGGAGAATACTTTGTAAGTATGCCAACGGCAGTTGTTTCTTTAACAAACATGAATGTAATTTATGCAGGTATCGATAATCCTTTTTCTGTTTCTGTTCCAGGTGTAAATAATAAAGATGTCTTCGTTAGTACGTCTGCAGGCTCTATTCGTCCTGACCCTGAAGGCCAAGGTGGCGGTAGTTACATCATCAATATAACTAAAATTGCTCCTATTGTAATAACTGTAGAAGCTAATATCGATGGAAAAAGAAAGAAAATGGGAGAATTTAAATATCGCTGCAAAAGTATTCCTCCTCCAATTCTCAAATTTGGAAAAATGGAAGGAAACTGTAGCATGACCCCAGAAGAGCTGCTTGCCATCGGAGGTTTCAAAATCACTATGAAAGATTTTGAATTCAAGATTCCGCCATTGAAAGTTTCTTCTTTTTCATTCAACGTACAAGGAAGTGGAAAATCTGATGTTGTTGCAAAAAATACAGACCGTTTCGATCCTGAAATGAGAAGCATGATCAGTAAAGCCCGTCGTGGTCAAAAAATATACATCGATGATGTAAAAGTAACAACTCCTGATGGAAGAACACATACTTTGAATGCAATAGTAAAAATGCAATAAAAGCTAAATGAAGTTTAATATAGATTGATAATAATCTGCTAAAAATAAGTTGAAATGAAAAAAATAGCGTTTTATTTAGGGTTGATCATTTTCTCTTTGAGTTGCTCAGTAACAGCTCAAAATATTGTAACAGCAGAAGAAAATGAAAATAATTTTGATGGTTTCTATGAAAAACATTTGAATAGTGAAAATAAAGCAATTCCGTTTGCCCCTGTTCGAGAATCTGACGTGGTGTGGCAAACTGCAGTGTGGCGCATGATTAATCTTCAAGAAAAATTCAATCAATTTCTTTATTTTCCCACACAAAAAGAATCTGATGGCAATACCCAAGGCAGAAAAAATTTATTTTATACTATTTGGGATGCATTAGAAAGTGGAAAAATAGAAGCTTATGATGCTGATGACGATGAATTCAGGCGTCCTCCTATTGATTTTGAAGCTTTGAAAGCGAAATATTTTAGAATTGATACATCCGGATATGCCGACGAAGATGAGGATGGAAATGAAATTTGGGTTCCAACATATATTGAAAGAAACCTAAAAGCAGAGGATATTTATCAAATTCGTTTGAAAGAATACTGGTATGTTAACAAACAAGATACTCGCCAAAATGTACGCATTGTAGGACTATGTTTTGTGTATAATGACTGTAGAGATCGTGATGGTGAGCGAGAATGTAATGCCGTAAATCTATTTTGGATACCCATGAATGATATGCGAGTTCGTGATGTTCTTTCAAAACAAACAGCATATGATGAGTACAACCAAGCTTCATTACGCACATATGACGATATTTTCATTCAACGCTATTTTGAAAGCTATATTACTCGAGAATCGAACCGCTTCAACCGCAGTATTGCAGACTATTCTACAGGTCAAGATGCACTGATTGAAGCTCAAAAAATCGAAGAAAATATATTCAACATGGAATTAGATATGTGGGAATATTAATAAATAAATCATTTCAAGAAAAAGAACTGCCTTCATAAGAGGCAGTTCTTTTTATATCCATGAAACAAATATATTTGTACATATCATTTCTTTTTTTACTCTATCCGAATGTATGGAGTCAAAATGAAACTCATTTTGGAGATTTATATGATAAAACTCTACTCCAAAACAGAAAGCCATTAAATCGAGAACCTGTTCGAGAGTCTGATGTGGTATGGCAAACAACGATATGGCGTACTATTGACTTTCGAGAAAAATTTAATCAATTTTTCTACTTCCCTTATGAAAAAGAAGGTGTGGAAGGTCGAAAAAATTTTGTATATACTATATGGGATGCTGTTATTAATAACGAAATCTCTGTTTTTGAAGATGATGAATTCAAAATTCCAATAGACAACGAAATCATAAAAAAAAGATATACGATTATCGATACTTTATGGATCGAGATTTCAGATGATGAAGATAATTACGAATATAAAGCTGTTATTGTCCCGAAGGAATTTTCATCTGAAAATATTTATCGATTAAAAGTTAAAGAAATTTGGTATGTAGATAAAGAACTTACGGCGCAATCTGTTCAAATTATAGGGATGGCCTTCGAAAAAGACGACATTCGGGTCGATTCTGAAGGGGATTTAGAATTACGTGGTTCTGTTACATTATTTTGGATTCCTCTAATGTCCGAAAATGTAAAAAAACTTCTCGCCAACACATATTCGTATAGGGAATATAGCGTCTCAAACCTACCCTCATGGGAACACATTTTCTATGAACGTTATTTCAACAGTTATATAATTCGTGAATCGAACCAATATAATCGAAATATTCAAGACTATTATACGGGAGAAAAAGCATTAAAAGAGGCAGAACGTATTGAAAATCAAATATTCGAAATGGAATTGGATTTATGGGACTATTGATTCCTTATCGTCTTTAATATGGAAGAAATAGATAATACCCTTGTTTAAACAATCTATCAAACATATAGAACAAAACAAGAATTTTCATTTTTCTACTATACTTTTAATTCACTTTAATAACCAAAAACTTTTTATTACTTATAGTCAATTTTTTACTGTTTCTTACAGTGCCACTAGCCACTACATCCATTTTATTGAAACAAATCGCTATATTTACGTTCTCTGAATCAAATGTCCAGGTAGTATCCCAAAAAGTGTGTAAATTCTATGTTCATTTTGTATTGCGAAGTTAATCATTTTGTGTTATTATTTTTCAATTTGTAATTAAAATTTGGCACGAAGCGAAGGCGTAGCCGAAGCGGAGTGCCAAAGTTTGCCGTCATTCGTCCCATCTGAACTTCGTGTTTTCGTATTTTAATGCGGTTATTTTATATTGATAATACTTCCGTGTCATCGCTACATGTCCTAATAACAAGAGCGTTGCATCAACAGTGGGTAATGCACCGCGCATTTTTGTGGTGCGTTTGTAATCCCGATTTAAGCGCTCAATCCAATTGGTACTATAAATCAAATTGCGCATCCGATAATCGTAATTTAAGTACGTAAAATAATATTCATAGCGTTCATTTTTTGCTTTTCGTTCAAACACAGGGTATAAATCTTTCCATTTTAAACAGAATGATTTCCAACGAATGCTGCCTGCTTCTTTGGTGTCATTTTTGTCATCACAACAGAAAACAGTGCGTAAATCTTCTGCCATTTCTGTCTTGTGTTTGGGCTTGGCATATTTCTGACATTCACGCTGCAGATGAACCGTACAGAGTTGAATGTCCGCCATCTTAAAATGCTGCTGTATCACCGTTTCGATGCCTTGCAAACCATCGCTTACCACTAAATCTATGGTTTGCACACCTCTGTTTTTCAAATCTTTGAAAATATCATTCCAAAACGATGAACCTTCGGTTGGATTGTTTACCACTGCCAAAACCTCGCGCGTCAAATCACTTTTTACGCCCAAAATTGTAAAATAGGCTTCCTTACTAACGCTATCAATGCGGCGGGTCGATAGGAAGGTCGCATCAATATAAACAATTGGATAATAAACATCTAACTTCCTTTTTAACCAAAAATCAACCTCTTCGCGGGCATAGTCAAACATCCGACTAATTTGGCTTGTACTATAATTTTGTCCGTAAATATCGCCAAACAATTCGCCCACCTGCGCCGTAGTCAATCCTGCGCCGTAAAGCTTAAAGGCAATCTCTTTCGCCTCCGCTTCCTGATTACGTAACAACCCTAAAATCAAGGGGTAAAAATTGCCGTTACGGGTTCTCGGTATCTGTAATTCTAACAATCGACCCTGACCATAAGTCTTGCGAAAACGATAGCCATTGCTCTGATCTTGATCCGAACGATTGTGTGCTTCACGCTCCGATTTCATTAAAATCTCTAAACTCATTTTCAAAACTTCTTCGATTCCCGATTCTGTTTTGATGAGTTCTTCTAAAATTGTGTACTTTTGTGCTTGTGTAAATTTCATCGCTTTTGTCGTTTTTATTGCAATTACAAAATTACAAATCTTTGAAATTTACACACTTTTTGGGACAGTATCAATGTCCATAAACTAAATAGAACTATTTTTCATTAAAGTTTACGATTTATAATTAGGGGTTGATGCCCCTTATTACAAAAATTGATAAAGAGCTCGAAAAAGAAGACTAATTCAGCAACAATACAAAATGTTGTTCATT
>CAYYUE010000075.1:0-2832 GCA_964474745.1 uncultured Bacteroidaceae bacterium
GGGAGAAATGCTTTTATTTATATAATTTTAAAGCCTCTTGATAGTGTTCTTTCAGAATCTTTTGTAATGAGGCGGGGGCTATTATTTTTATATGGCTTCCTAAAGATAGGAGTTCTGCAACCAAGTCATACGTAATAAACAACTCTAGCGAAAAACGATAATACGAACTGGTTTGTTTTATCATTTGCTGTGTTTCATGTAAAGGTTTCGAAATTAAATAGTTTCCGGTTCGAATATTGGTTTCCATCACAATGGTCTTTATCGTTTCTTTATCAGATCGATAAATGCCGAAACAGTTTTTAAAATATAGAGTAGGATTGAAATGCGTAGGATATGTAAAAATAATTCCGGTTTCAAAGAAATGACTGACTCGATCGAGTGCAAAAATTTTGGGAGAGGCGTTCTTTTTTTCTTCCGCCACCAGATACCATCTCGATTTGTATTCTTTAAGCAATAATGGATTTACGGTACGAGGTTCTGCTTTTTCCCAATCTTTGTTGTATCGAAATTGAATTTCGTATCGATTTTTAATGGCATTGATAATTCGTTGAATATATTGTGTTCCTATAGGAAGGCGATTTTCAAAATGAAAATAAGATTTCAGAGCATCGGTTTGTAATAAAGATTGAAACACATCGAATGCTTCCACCATACGATTGAAATTTGAAAAATTGCTCTCGTTCGTTTCTATATAATATCCTTTATATTGCCGGGAATATATAATTTCAATGTCAAAAAGGGCTTTGATATCAGCTAAGTCGCGTTGAAATGTACGTTTAGTAAAAATTTCACATTCCTGTATATGCAATTGAGTTGATATGTAACCGGCAATATCTTCATAAGAGGCATATGGTTGTTGCCTTAATTTTTGAACGATAAGCAAATACCGGGAGATGTAGTCTTTTTTTGCCATATATATTGCTCCTTGTAAAAGAGATTGAAAAGTCCGATGTAAGCCAAGTTATGAATTTCTTCACGCAAATTTGATTGTTGAATTTCAATAACGAAAATTTTGGACTCAGGGTTTCTTATCCAGTTGTTCGAAAATACTGTTGTTGCTGATAAATTCAGGTACTATGTTTTTTATTTTTGCCACCAAATTAAATACGTTGTCCGTTTGCATAATCTTTGCCAAGTCCCCCATTTCATTATCGATTTTGCCTGTTGGGTATACCCTGACTTGTGCTCTTAAAATTTTGGGGTGATGTGTGGGCAATGTATCCTCTTTAGTTGCTAAAAGCTCTTCGTATAATTTTTCTCCGGGGCGTAATCCCACTTCTTGTATTTCGATATGATTCATTTTCGATAATCGAATCATATTTTTAGCTAAATCGTAAATCTTGACCGGATTTCCCATATCGAAAACAAAAATATCGCCGCCTGTCCCCATGGCACCGGCTTCAAGTACCAGATTACAGGCTTCGGGAATGGTCATGAAATACCGGGTAATATCTTTATGCGTTACCGTCAGAGGCCCTCCTTGTTCCAGTTGTTTTTTAAAAAGAGGTATTACCGAACCGCTAGAACCCAGTACATTGCCAAATCGAGTTGTAATAAAGTGTGTGGTTTCGTTGGTATGGCATTGTGTATATATTTCGGCAATACGTTTGCTAGCTCCCATTACATTGGTAGGATTCACAGCCTTATCCGTAGAAATCATCACAAATTTCTGTACTCCGTATTGGATAGATACATCCGCCATATTTTTAGTTCCAAATACATTAACCGAAACAGCTTCGTAGGGTTGCTCTTCCATAAACGGAACGTGTTTGTAGGCCGCCGCATGAAATATTACTTGTGGATGGTAGATTTCAAATATTTCGCGGATTCGTTTTTTATCTCGGACGTCTGCTATTACAAACTTCATCTTTTCTTTAGGAAACGTATGCTGCAATTCGAACTGTAATTCGAACATAGGCGATTCGGCATTGTCTATCAAAATAGTGCACGAAGGAGAATATGCAATAACCTGCCGCGTCAGTTCGCTGCCAATAGAACCTGCGGCACCCGTAATAAGAACGATTTTATCTTTCAGTTCATGGGTAATATTTGTGTTGTCCAGAACAATCGGGTCGCGGGTTAATAAATCTTCGATATTGATATTTTGAATTTGATTTACCGAAAATTGGCCATTGATCCATTTGCTGACTTCGGGAACCGATTTTACTTGTAACCCGAGTTCCAGTCCCTTTTTTACGATGCATTGTTTGGACTGTATTCGAATGGTGGGTATAGCAATAATTAATTCATCTATACGATTCCGTTTTATAAAACTTTCTTGCAGTACCTTTTTAGGAGACAATACGGGGATTCCATCCAGGTATTTTTTTACTTTGGACACATTGTCGTCTACAAATGCAATAATGGTGTTTTTTACATCCGATTCTTGCATTAGCATATTATACGTGAGCTTTCCCGCATCTCCCGCGCCGTAAATGATGATATTGTAATGTTCTTTTTTTCGACTATTGATAAAATCATCATATAGCAACCGGGACCCTAATCGAATGAAAACCATCCCGACAAGGGTAAAGGCGGATAAGGATACAATTTCTCTTCCCCAAGGTAGATAATCTTCTAAAGGAGGATATATAAATGTGATAAATTTTAATCCAATAAGAATTCCGAACGCTAATGTGCAGGTCTTGAATATGATCCGGATATCTCCCGAGCCGGTATAGCGCATAATTCCCTTATAGGGGGTTTTTATCAAAAATGCGAAAATATAAATAGTTGTTACAATGACTAATTGGATATAGGTATTCCCTTCTTTCAGTATATAGAAAGACTGATAATTAATGAGTTTTGCGAAGAAAAAAAACAATACTACAA
>CAYYUE010000075.1:2842-10381 GCA_964474745.1 uncultured Bacteroidaceae bacterium
TTGTCTGTAGTATTTTAATATAAATTTTTTTAGCATTTTAGTCTGTCAATAATATTTTCGTATTTTATAAGTTACTGAAAAATAGTAAATAATTTGTGCCTTACATGCTATAATAGATTATCCGTTTTCGGTGCAAAGGTAAGGTTTTTTTACGGTTGTTTCGGTAAAAAAATGAATAACGGTTTCAGAAAACCTGTTTATAGATGAATGTAAATCGTTTCCGTATGTTGTTTCCCGAAGTGTAATTGTATACTAATAAATTGGATTTGTTTTTTTCTTTGTTGTATTTAGAAATGCGTCAGGTTGTAAATTCGTCCCCGATATAAGGTTTGTATAAGTATTTTCTGCCGTTACTTTATTGAGCACCGTTTCTGATTCTTATATAAACAACATATCGTTGGAATTCTAAAGTAACGGTTGAGGGTCCTCTATTTCTCTTAACCCAATAATGAGGAGGTCGTATCGGAACTCTATATGCCCGATTCTCGGGTTTTAAACTTTTTTTACGGGTGACAGATCCGAATGTGTTAGGGAGGGTGAAAAAAATCTACTTGCTTTATAAAGTGTTTTTGTTTTCTTTTCCACAATGGATAAGAAAACAAAAGCGGAAAGGGTCCTCTTTTGAGCCAAAATAAAGCATTGAATTTTCTAAATGAATTCTCCAGAGGCTAAAAATTAAGAAGGAACTTCGGTCAATATATTTCGCTTGAGCTCCTTCTTAACTTTGGACATCTGGTTTTCTTTCTACATTCTCTACATTTTGGAATAAAAACGTAAACCAAAGAAATATATGAAAATACGATAAAAGAATTTACATATTCTTTATGATGAGGTTCATTACGATTGAAGCTTCCCCAATTTGAAGCAATGCATCAATAAGTTCATCCGATATAGGAACGGGATTTCCATCGGGATCCACTATCGTTCCATCGAATTTTTTTGTATTCAGGGGAATCCATCCTTCTATGTAGATCGGCTCGCCCTTGTTAATCGTAAGAGTTCCCTCATACCTATACATCTCTCCTTCGTATATATCTTTTCTTTTGACCACCTCTCCCTGAAAGGTATAGGTGTTTCCTTGAATGGTTATTGTGATTGTAATCTGTGCTTTTGTTTCTATCGGCTCCGGTATTTCAATCGTTTTGTTGATAGGTTCATCATTCAGGGATTCTGTTTTGCCGCATGAAGCAATACTTAATAAAAATGCACTCGTTACCAAAATTATTGCCGGGGGTATTTTTTTAATCGTTTTCATATTTTTCCGGTATTAAATGTATCATTATTTTTATTTGAAGCGGGTCATCTTACTCTCAAGTTGTATAAAGCTAGGGTACCATTCGTTTACCCTACGAAAGTATATATAATTCTTAATTATGTAGAGAAAGAAATATAAGGGCATTCTTTTGTATAACACGGAATAAAAGCTGTTTGTTTACATCTTTCGCATATATACGCTTACTCCTGTGGATAAGCAACCCCTTTATACGTTTTGGTATCCGGATCGTATGTCCAATCTATTTCATAACCTCTTTCCAACCAATAGACACCGAAATCGAGAAATTTTTCTCTGTCGGTTGTTTCAATTTTTTCGGGCATATAGGCGGGAGGATTTCCTGTGGGATTTGCGAATTTATCGTATACCGAAACAGTTACTCTTTCGGCGATAGATAAGTCTACTAATTTATCAAGGCTTTCGCGAAAAGTTTCAGCGTCGCACAGCATTTCCTGCCACCTCCCTGCATCAAAACGATAGATCAACAGATGGGTTTCTGTCGCCTGAGCAGTGATTTCCGGTTGGGCTTGAGGGGTTTCAAATTCTTTTTCGCTACAGGCTGCAAACGATACCAATAGCGTAAGCAACAATACAGATGTTTTGATTTGTTTCATAAATAGGATGTTTTTAATTTTGTATAATAATAATATTGTCTTTGTTTTTCTTAGCTAATGCAATTGCTTTTTCTATTTTTTGCATTAAAAAGTCAAATTCAATTCTTACATTCGCATCAAAGTTGCTATTAATAACCATGAGTCGCATTTGATGAGGAAATTTTACGGGTATTAGAATACAACTTTTACTGAAATCAATTTTTCCATTACGCATACTAGGTTTTTCCGCTATATTCTCTTTGTTTCGGTACAAAGTTTTGGTTATTATATCGGAACCCAATACCGTATCGTTAAAAAACGATGCTCTTATTTTAAAATCGACTCGCAATCGCTCCATCATAGCAGAATCTTCCGTTACCAACAAGGTAATGGTCACTTTGTGTATACTGTCAATAGGCAAATTTTGTACTTCCATGGCAATTATGTTGGGTGTATTCGAATATTGCGCATAGATTTTGGAGGGAGTAATGTGTCTGATTTCGGCCTCACTTGCTGTAAACTCCTTTTGCGAAAATGCGTGATTCCCCAATAAAAGGAATATTCCTATCAGAAAAATTGTTTTGCACTTATTGTTTCTTTTCATGTTCTCTTTAATTGGTTGGTCTTTTTTCTATTTTATTTTTCTTCTATCGTTCATTTTTTTATCACGAATGGTTTTCTATCATTCGTTTAAATCAATACTTTTTTCTTTAGTATTATATAGATGGAAAATTTGATTTTTTCTGGACAAACTATTGTGTTAAATAATTAATATAATTCATTAATGTATGAATTGGAATAAGACTGTATTTTTCCTAAACTACTATGATTCAAATGTTTTTATTCAAATATCTGTATGAAATGGAGTATTTTTTTGATTATAGAAGGAATAATAGTGTAATTCAATTATTGGTATATTATTTCACTCGTAGGAGCTATTGCTGCTTGGGTAAAAGTTTTTCTTATATTTTTTACGATTTGCTCGGGAGATAAAATCTGTTTTCAAATACACGTTCTCTAAATTGTTATATAATGATTTGGTTATGTTCGTTGATAGGCTTTAAGTACATATTTCGATATGAAATACCGATATTACGATTATAGTCTGGCATAACTGTTTGATAGTGATGTACGTTTGGGTATATAAACCTCCGGATTTTAATTATTCGTTTATCGATGCCGGTTTTCAAGGAGCAAAGACTAGGATGCAGGGTATTGAATTGAATACCTGAGCTTTGGTTAAATAAAAAGTGTTTTAAAAATATGGAAAATGAAGTGCGATTGCTAACATCGTTTATAACATGACTACTCTATTATCATGTCAAATTTATGTTTTTGATGTCCGATTCAGATAACGTATTAAATAATATACACAAAAGCTCGCTGTACAAGGATTAAAAGAATCTTCTATAGCGAGCTTTTTCTTACTATGATTCATTAGCTTCTGATTTTCGCGTTCAATTTCGTCTCAAAATTCTTTTGCAATTTCATCATCAGAGATTCAATTTGTTTATCGGAAAGTGTTTTGTCTTTGTCCTGTAATATAAAACTGATAGCATATGATTTTTTTCCTGCTTCGATACGGTCTCCTTCATAAATATCGAATAAACGTACTTGCTTCAGCAGTTTCTTTTCTGTTTCGAACGCAATTTTTTCGATGCTATCGAAGGTGATATTTTTATCGATAACCAATGCCAAATCACGACGCACTTCCGGGAATTTGGGGACTTCGGTATAGGTAATTTCTTGTACGGGTAGGCTTTTTAACAACAAATCCCAATTGAAGTCTGCATAAAAAACGTCTTGTTTGCAATCCATTTTTTTCAATGTGGATTTGGCTATTTTTCCTAATGAGACAATTACTTTTTTACTGTCTTTGAAAATGAAATCCAATCCCTCTGAAAAATAGGTTGCTTTTACGGGTTCGGTAACCACGCGTTCCATAGGGATACGTAAGCGATGCAAAATGTTTATTACATGAGACTTCAAATAATAGAAATCGACCGGTTGCGAAGAAATTTTCCAATTTTCGGGAGATTCCATCCCTGTCATAAAAAGCGAAAGGCGACGTTCTTCTGAATAGCGTTTGGAAACATCGGGATTCTCTTTTTGCTCGGGATTGTAACGATACAATTTCCCAAATTCGAACAGTTTTTGATTGAGGATTTTATGATTTAAATTGTATACAACACATTCCATTCCACTATAGAGTAGTGTCTGACGCATTACGTTGAGCTCTTTACTCAACGGATTTAGAATAACCACATTGTTTTGAGAATCGAAATCGGCATTGTTTTCATAATATTCCGATTTGGTTAACGAGTTATTCATAATTTCGTTATATCCGTTATTTGCCAAGTAATCCCCTATGATATTTTGGATCTTGTTGAGATTCGGTTTTTTATTATAGGATAGGCAACTGTGCAAGGTTTCGTCGAACAAAATGTTGTTGTATCCGTAAATACGCATAATTTCTTCAACGACATCGCATTCGCGTGTTACGTCGACTTTGTTAGTAGGAATCCACAACGTCATGCCTTCGACATTTTCAGCTTTCACATGTATATCGAGCATATGTAAAATGGATTTTATGGTAGCCACAGGTATTTCTTTTCCCATGATGTCGAATACACGACGGTAATTTATTTCTACCACAGGCCGTTCAATAAGATTCGGGTATATATCTACAATTTCCGAACTTATGGTTCCTCCGGCAATTTCTTTTATAAGCAATGCTGCCCGTTTTAATGCGTATAATGTAATGTGAGGATCGCAACCCCGCTCGTAGCGAAAAGAAGCATCGGTTTTTAATCCGTGATATTTGGATGTTTTGCGTACGCTTACAGGGTTGAAATAAGCACTTTCTAAAAATAGATTGGTAGTACTTTCGGTAACTCCCGATTTTGCGCCACCAAATACTCCGGCAATACACATCCCTTCTTTGGCATTGCAGATCATGAGCTCATTCCCGTTCAATTTGCGTTCAATGCCGTCTAATGTTGTAAACAAGGTTCCTGCCGGCATTTTTTTTACAATAATGCGATTGCCTTCTATCGTGTCGGCATCAAAAGCATGTAGCGGTTGCCCTACTTCCATCAATACAAAATTGGTTATGTCCACCACATTGTTAATGGGCCGAATTCCTACAGCTCGTAATCTGTTTTTTAACCAGTCCGGAGATTCGGTTACTTTTACACCGGTAAGCGTGACTCCCGAATAGCGAGGGCAATTTTCCGTATCCTCAACAGCTACTTCGATGTTACGGGTGGAATTATCTTGTTGATATTCGGCAACGGAAGGAATCTCTAATGTTAGGTTACCTCCGTGTTGGGTGTTGTATGCCGCTACTAAATCGCGCCCTACGCCGATATGCGAAGTTGCGTCGGAGCGGTTGGCAGTAATAGACACCTCAATAGCATAATCCTCTTCTACGTGAAAATAGGTTTTTGCGGGCATTCCTATAGGAGCATCGTCGGGTAACACCATAATGCCGTCGTGCGAAGCTCCCAACCCCAACTCGTCTTCGGCACATATCATACCTTCCGATATACTGCCGCGTATTTTTGATTTCTTGATTTCGAAATATTCTGTTTCAGAAGTCCAAATTTGAGTACCAATAGTAGCAACTACCACTTTTTGTCCCGCAGCTACGTTAGCAGCTCCGCAAACAATGTTCAACAAGCGATCTCCACCCACGTCAACGGTGGTAACATGTAGATGATCCGAATCGGGATGAGGTTCGCAGGTTACCACTTTCCCAATAAAAACATGTTCTAAGCCACCTTTAATGGTTTCTACTTTTTCAACGCCTTCTATTTCCAAACCGCTGAAGGTGAGCGTATCGTCAATTTCTTTCGGTGTCAGATTACTTTTTACATAATCGTGTAACCATTTGTAAGAGATTATCATATGTCGTTTTTATTGTAATGATCCGCGACGGATCGCTATTTACTTTTTCTTTTGATCTTTGTGTTTGAGTTGATACAATCAAATGATCCTCATAAATGCCATAATGCCTCAGAGCATCGTATCCACCCTCTTATTTTTGTTATGATACCCGTGATACCGGCTACCGGATCGATGGAGGGTTCGAGAAATTTTCATTAGGTTGTATTCTTATACAACTTTGTTTTTGTATATTGATTGTATAAGTAACTTGAAAACAGCATTTTGATATTTATTCTTCGTTGTTTTGAGTTTTTATACAGAACTTACAAAAATACATTTTTTATTTTACAGAGAACAACCTTCTTATAAATTCTGTATTTTGATATGTTTCTGCGGAGTTTTATTTATTGATGGAATGTTTATTTTTTGTTTTTGAACAAATGGTGGGATATGGAAATTCGTAAAAAACCGTTGAAAATCTAAAAAAGGTTTTCAACGGTTTTTCATATTGTGTTATATACTTTGATATGTTTTTACGGAACAATACCATTCAAAAAATAAAGTTTATTCTGATAGTTCTTGCGGATCAGCGGAACCGTTGTTTAAGTTGGGTGCAATGTCTTTCCTATTTTTATACCGCATATAGTAATAGTAAGAGAAATATGCCAACCATATGATAGGCAATAAAGTGGTATAAGGCATTTCTATAAGAATGGATCCGAATAGAATACTTTTTACAAGGTCGAATTCCTGGAAAAATGCGAAAATTGAGGCAGAACCGGCTATAAAAATTACGCAAAATATAGTAAAGCGTTTTAGTGCTTTTGTAGCCCAAACAAGAGATTTCTTCGATGATTTTAGTCCATAAAAAAGTATAATTCCATATACTATATTTAATAAAAAGATGATTATATCCATGAGTTTTATGTTTTTATTTTCCGTATCGGTGATTACAATTTTCTATAGCTACTTTTCTTGTATGCATAGCATCTGAACAGGTTGAAACATATGCAGTATGTGCAACACCCCAACAAATAAATACGGCAAAAGTTGTTCCACTACATAATGCCATTCCTGTAATATAAAGAGCCGATGCTATTGCAATGGATTGAAAACAACTATTGTTGGCTGTTTTTATGCAATTCTCAAGCTTCCCGGGAGGAGGCAGAAGGTTTGGATTTGTATTTAAATTTAGGTAGATCGTAGTAGCGAGTACTTGCATTTTATCCATTCTTCCTAGATTTTTATATGATGGATAGTCTTCTATAATCTTGTCTTCCAATAACTGACATTTTTCTCGTTTTTCCCCTACAAAATTTCCGGGTATTTTATATGATTTATCTTCATAATCATATTCTTCTACTCTCATTTGAGGAAAGCATGATACAAAACCGTTATGTAATTGGGTAAACAATTCATAATAATAGAGGCAAGAATCGTATACTTCTTCTATATAAAAATATTCTATTTTTTCCGCAATTTGAGTAAGCTGATATACAAAGTTTTCTCCAACATCGCCACAGTCTAAGGCATAAATTAATTCTTCTTCAACATACGTAGTAACATAATCTTTCATTGCCAGTTTATCCACGTCAATTAGTGTATTCATACGTATATCCTCAATGAGTGAAGGAGAATCGTAATCGAAGTGTGAAAGAAATTCAAAGTTCTCACGGTAAGTATTTTTTTTTGAATTTTCGAAATGTGTTTCATTCGTGGTTTTTGATGTATCTTTTTTGCATGCGACAAAGAACGATCCCATAACGATGAATACAATAATGGAAT
>CAYYUE010000076.1:0-10272 GCA_964474745.1 uncultured Bacteroidaceae bacterium
GTATGGGATTAGGTATCACAGATGTTGCAACATCTAATGCACCGTCATATACTTTATCGGACTTGGATCCTGCTATTTCTTATGATGTATACGTTCGGGCGTATTGTAATGGGGATAATATAACAGAATGGTCTGAAGTACTCACATTTATGACTACGTGTGCGGATACAATGCCGATTCCTTACAGAATAAATTTCGATAATATTACCAATTCAACAACTTCTTCAACAGGGGTATTTCCAAATTGTTGGACCAACAGTTGGTGTATATCGGCAACCGCTAGTTATCAACCTCAAATCTATTATAGTCCATCATATGCGAATTCGGGAAGTTATAGTTTATATATGCATTACAAAACATTAGTGGCAATGCCTGCATTCAGAAGTCCTATCCGTACGTTATTGTTGAGTTTTAATGCCAAAATAACGACTGCCACTACCGGTTTGGAGGTCGGAGTAATGACAGATCCTGCCGATACAAATACTTTTGTTCCCGTACAAACAATAATGAATACGAATACAAGCGATATTCAAAGACATATGATATCGTTCGCCAATTATACTGGAACAGGGAATTACATCGCTTTCCGTAATAAGACAACAACAAATAATAATTATGCTTATGTATATATAGATGATGTGATTGTAGAACCTTTTTCAACGTGTTCTCGTCCCGATAGTGTCCGCGTAACCGCTGTAACCCCAACCTCCCTAACGTTATCATGGGTGGATACCTCTGCAACGGCATCTTCTTTTACCATTGAATATGCAGTATCAGGACAATGGACTCCGGGGAATTATGTCGGCCAACAAATAACGACTTCCAATACATTGGAAAATATTACCAATTTACTCTCCGATACAAAATATGATGTATATATTAAAGCAGATTGCGGGGGAAATGAAAGCAATTGGTCTTTTGTGAAAACAGTTAAAACTCTTTGTGCAGCTGTTGATATATTACCTTATGTTGAGAATTTTGATAGCTATACTACGGGATCTACAGGTACTATGAATTCTTGTTGGATTACAGGAACAAATAGCTCATCGCCCTATCCTTATGTAAATACTTCTCCTGGTATTTCTTCTTCGAAGGCTTTATATTTTTCCAGTGGAACAACGTATTATAGTTATGCAGCGTTACCCTTATTTACAGAACCTTTGAATCAATTGAAAGTAAATTTCAGTTTGTATAGATATTCTACTTATACATCAGATTTAATAGTGGGAGTTATGACGAATCCTTTAGATATCAATACTTTTGTTTCATTGGATACCCTAACTCCTTTGGATGTATTGTCCGGAAACTGGCAGAATTTTGAAGTATCGTTTGAATATTATACCGGACAAGGAGGACATATTGCCTTTTTGCGTCCAAATGGTGCATCTAATTCTGCATATTTAGATAATGTGGTTGTAGATGTATTGCCTTCCTGCAGAAGATCTGTAAATTTGACAGTATCCCATATTACTGCTCATACGGCTGATCTGAATTGGGCAAATAGCACAGGAATATCCTATACGATAGCTTATAGTACAGTTAGAGGATTTAATCCCGATACCTGTACAACCATTGCTACAAGCAATACGGTAATGCATACTCTTACAGGATTGCATGATTATACAACCTACTATTATGCAGTAAAAGCCGACTGCGGATCCGAATCGGGAGAATGGTCTGAAATAGAAACTTTTATGACTTTTCCTGATTGTGGAATTCTTACAAATGTAGAATCTATTATAGGAACAGGAACTGAAACTACTACGATGTGTCCTATATATACTTCGTATGGACAGGATGGATCTCCGGGGGGGGCTACAGTAAAATACCCTCGAGGAATAACCTGGCAACTTTATACACAAAGAGAACTGGAAGCAGCCGGAGTTTTTTCAGGAAATATTAAAGCCATTGCTTATCAATATACTACTGCAACGGATCTGATAACTCCAATAAAAGTGTATATGACAGAAATAGATACTAATGAATTGGGAGTTTGGGATACCGTGAGCTTAAATCAAATGACATTAGCATATGATGGAAATATGGTTTTTACCAACCGGGAAGAGTGGACTAACATTGTACTTACAACCCCATATAGATATAGTGGAACCCGTAATTTGATGATCGCTGTAGAGCGAACAGGAGTAAATAATATAAATGGAGAATTTAAATACCATATGATTGGTTTCGGGACAAATAGAATGATTTATAGTTATACTCCTTCATCAGGCAGAGCACCTGCTTCTGCATTCGTATATAGAAATAACATTCGTTTCAATGTATGTACAGAAATGCCTACATGCTTTCGCCCTGATAGTGTCCTGATTTCCAAAACTCGGCCCACACAAGCCTCGATCAATTGGATTTCGGAAGCCTCTAATTTTGTAATTGCATATGGTCCTGCTGAATTTGCATTGGGCGGACCAGAGCAACAAACGGCAACAGCTACCGGCACAACTACAGTGCTTTCTAATTTAATTCCAGGAACTACATATGATATATATGTAAAAGCGTTGTGTAGTGCTGCAGATACAAGTTTATGGTCGTATAAAAATACATTTACGACGCCATGCTTGCCAACTTCGGTACCGTATGTAGAAAATTTCGATACCTATACTACCGGAATTTCAACAGGTAGTAATCCTCCGTCTTCTTATCCGAACCATGCGTTGCCGACATGTTGGAATTTCTTGAATATGAGTGCTAAACCGGGAGAACAACCTAGGGTGTTTATTACTAGTGGTTCAAATTATTCAGTACGTGGAAATGGATTGCTCTTTACTTCAAGTAATACAACTCCGTTGTATGCAGTATTACCTAAAATGAATGCCTCAATAGATTCTTTACAGATTGCATTTGCTTATCGTAATCAAAGCGTTTCGGCTTCGAATGGGATTTTATCATTAGGAGTGATGACGAATCCTTCCGACATTGCTACTTTTATGGAATTGGAATCTTTCCCTCAAACTGCTACAATGACCAATATTGAACATGTGTTTCAATTTGACACGATAACAGGAAAAGGATATTATATTGCTTTTAGATATACCGGCGGTACATCGAATAACATGGATTTGTGTATGGATAATTTGGAAGTGGATTATGCTCCTTCGTGTTTGAAACCGACCAATTTGACGGCTTCCAACGTAACACAAACTTCTGTCGATTTGGAATGGAATGCAGCGGGTGCCACCGAGTGGGTGATAGAGTACGGCCCCTCCGAATTCCTAGAAGGAACAGGAACTAAAATTGCAGTAAATACTCATCCGTTTACTTTAACGGGTTTAGCGCATAGTACACATTATGATTTTTATGTCAAATCGGTTTGCAGTGTTACCGATTCAAGTGATTGGTCCTTATACAAAGGAACCTTCAGAACGGATTGCGACATCGTTTCTACGTTGCCATGGACAGCTGATTTGGACGGTATGTGGTACTATTATACTGACAATAATAACAATGCACGTTTTCCATCTTGCTGGGAACTTGTAAATAAAGGTTCTACTACATACAATTGGAGAAATACGACTACTACGACTAACATACGCTCAGGATCACAAGCAATTTATTTTTATGGTACAACAACCAAGACTACGATCCATAACGATTGGTTGATTACTCCGGAGATGCAATTGACCGGTAACGAAGAATTGACATTTTGGATGAAAAGCTCAAGTGCAAGTACAACAGCGGGCAATGAAGCTAATTTGTCGGTTTATGCATATACCGTTAATTCGAATGATACGGCAATAAATACAAATAATTTTGTTCGAGTTGGAAATCGTATAACCATGTATGGAGCAGGTGCGAATGTATATACCGAATATATTGTTCCTTTAACAGGATTAGCAGGAAATACACGATTGGCATTGGTTGTTGATACCAATAGTAATTCATTCTATGTGGATGATGTATCAGTTGCTTTAATACCTACTTGTCGCGGACCGAAAGATTTAACGGTTGATTCTGTATCGACAACGACAGCTTCTATTTCATGGACAAACAGATCTTCTGCATATGATTTTGTTGTTGATTATAAAGTATCGAATGAGACGGTATGGACTTCTGTTACTGGAATTTCAGATACGTTTGTTACTTTAACTGGCTTGAATCATTCTTCAATCTATGATTATAGAGTAAAAGCTATTTGTGGGGCCGCAGATTCCAGTATATGGTCTGAACTGGGCTCATTTCAAACGGATTGTGCAGCTCATACATTGCCTTATGTTGAAAACTTTGAATCTACTACCTTCCCGTCTCCGTGTTGGACACGTTATACCGGATTAGCTTCAGCAGTATTTGCAGGAGAAGCACTTAAAGATGTTACAGGGGGATGGCTTCGTACGACCAGTTCGCAAGGATTGTCTGGAAATCATACCAGAATTAATATTTATGCAACATCTGTTAAGCATTGGTTAGTAACACCTGAAATAAATCTAACAGATGTTTCTGCAACATTGACATTCGATTTGGCCCTTACTAAGTTTGGTACCAATAATATTACAGATACAAATATTTATGATGATAAATTTATGGTGATCGTTTCTACCGATGCCGGTGCTACGTGGGCAGAAGCCAACGCTGTAGTATGGGGTGATCATGCCGCTGCCGATTCTGTATATAGAAACATTCCTCATACGGGCCAAACGGTTACCATACCCTTAAGTCAATATAGGGGAAATATAGTTAAAATTGCATTTTATGGAGAATCCACGAAAGGATCTACAGGCGTTGGGGATAACAATTTGCATATTGATAATATTGCATTGCGTTTAACCTGTGCTGATCCTACGATAACAAGTATAGTGCCTCAAGCAACATCGGCTACCGTTGCTTGGGATGGAGGAAATGCAAACTATCAAGTGTCTTATAGAGAAACAAGCGCTACCTCGTGGACAACACCTGCTCTTGTAACTACGGCTACTTATACATTTACGGCATTACTTCCCGAAACATCCTATGCTTTCAAAGTACGTCGTATCTGCGGTTCCCAAGACACATCCATGTGGACTTTAGGTTCTTTTACGACTTTAGAACTACCATGTACTGCACCTACGAATATTGCTGCGAACAATATCACCTATACCGGTGCAACGATTTCATGGACAGATGCGTCTCAAAATCAAGTAAGCTGGAAAGTAATGTACGGCTTTGGAACAAACTGGGACACGATCACCGTAACCACCGCTAGTTCCTCACTAAGCGATTTATATGCAGACACTCGCTATACCGTTCGAATAATGGGTTATTGCAGCGTAGAATCGGATGTCCATAGCGATTGGTCGGAACCGTTCTTATTTACGACATCGACATGCCAAGGCGTAACCAATGTAGCTGCTACCGAAATAAAATCCGATAGAGCTACGATTAGTTGGACTCCGGGCTCCGGTCAAACGACATGGGAAATTTCATACGGAACAGAAGGAACGAACGAAGAAAACGGGACGAAAGTAACCGTAACGGGACCATCTACCCATGTGATTACAGGATTACTTTCGAATATGACATACGACGTCTATATCCGTAACATTTGTTCCGAAGGCATTACCAGTGCATGGACTTCAAAATACCAATTCAGGACTTCGAATGTGGGTATCCATGGAGCAAGTGGCGACGGCATAGAAGTTCGTATCTACCCGAACCCGGCTACAAACGAAACAATGGTTTCCGTAGGAGGCATAGAAGGGAAAGTAGAATTGGTAGTTACCGATATGAACGGCCGTAGAATTCTAACCGAAACCGTTTATTGCCAAGGGGAATTAGTAAAAACCCTTGATGTGAGCAAATATGCCAAAGGAGCCTACTTTGTAAACATCTACACCGAAACATTCAATACGACACGAAAATTGATTGTTCGATAATGAAACGATGACGGAATACCGTTATTCATATCATGATAAGGGCGAGCAGAATTTCTGCTCGCCCTTTTTTAGGTGATTATAATTTAGAAAAATGGAAGACAATGGAACGGATTTAGATTATCGTATTCCTTTTTCCAAATCCAATAAGTGTCTTTTTGTTTCAATACCTTTACCGGCTGAATAGCCTCCCATATTTCCGTTCGATGCAATTACTCGATGGCATGGGATGATGATGCAATGTTTGTTTTTCCCATTTGCGGAACCTACTGCGCGAACAGCTTTAGAGTGTCCTATTTGTTCAGCCAATTGTTTGTATGATATGGTGGTTCCATAAGGAATCTGCTGAAGTTGTTTCCAAACCTTCTTTTGGAAGGAAGTCCCTTGAATCAATAAAGGAAGGTCAAATTGAGTACGATTCCCTGAAAAATACTCATAAAGTTGATTTTCGCAAACACGTATACATGTTGGGATATGCGTAGCATTTTCCCATTGCTTTTCTTTGATGTGTACAGATATGATACCCTGTTCTGTTCCTGTAATTTGAATATTTCCTACAGGAGTATTTATATTTTTGATGTATATAGTTGACATAAATTTGAAGATTTTATATATCTGATGAATATATTTCAATTTGTAAGGGAGTTAGTAGCTTTAACACTTCTGGATATGAAAATTGAGCTCCTTTCATTTTATTATTGGTTGTGTCTATAAAATAGTTACAAGCATTACGAAAATTGGCATTGGTTAAGTTGCATGATTGAAAAGTTGTTTTTTCCATATCACAGTTGTTGAAATTTGCTCTGGAGAGATTACAGTCTTGAAAATAATTATCAAGTAATGTAGAGTTTGATAAATCAATTTTTGACAAGTCAATTTGGATAAAGTTATTGTATTTAATAACACACATTCGCATGGTGGAAAAAATAGGAAAAGCTGTTTTCATCTTGTTTAGTTCGTTCCAGTTGATTCCTACAAGTTCACAATTTTCGAATATGCAATTTCGCATCGAGCTTTTTATAAAATGTAAGGCTCGAAAGGTACACTCGCGAAACGTGCATTGATGAAATGTAATCTCCTCACATGTAACTTCCGAAAATGTGCACTGATGAAATGTACAATTTTCGTATTCTATATCAATAAGAAGCTCCGAATTATATTGGAGAGTCTGAAATATTTCGTTTTCGTGTAAGTTCATATTATAAAAAATTATACGGTTCTAACCCAATCAATTGGATCTAATCCCTGGCTAGTCAGGATATCATTGGTTTTGGAGAAATGTTTGCATCCGAAAAATCCGCGATATGCTGAAAGAGGTGAAGGATGCGGAGCTGTAAGGACATAGTGTTTAGAGGTATCGATTAGTTTGGATTTAGCTATTGCTGGGCTTCCCCATAGTAAAAATACCAATCCGGTACGTTGTTGGGAAAGACTTTGTATAACACTATCGGTGAAACGTTCCCATCCGTGTCCAAAATGAGAGCCGGCTTGGTGCGCTCGAACAGTAAGTGTGGTATTGAGTAAAAATACTCCTTGATCTGCCCATCCGGTGAGCGTTCCTCGTGTAGTGGAAATAGCGGTTCCGATATCTTCATTAATTTCTTTGAATATGTTAATTAACGAAGGCGGGCAGGCAATGCCTTCAGGAACTGAAAAACACAAACCATGAGCTTGCCCTATTCCATGATAGGGGTCTTGTCCTAAAATGATAACCTTTACTTTATCGAAAGGAGTATGCCAGAAAGCTGAAAAAATATCTTTCCCTTTGGGAAAACATTGAAAATTTTTGCGTTCTTCGACCAAAAATTCTTTTAGTTGTGCAAAATACTCGGATTCGAATTCCGATTGTAATATGCGCAACCAACTTTCTTCAATAATGGGTTTTACAGCTGATTCCATGTTTTTGATATTGTGTTTTGTAAAATAGATTTGCAAAAATACAATTATTATCCGAATATGCCAAACTTGCGTATAAGTGACATGGATTGTGTTTGACGATGGAAAATACAAATTATTTTCTTGTTGCAACGATAAATCGATCTTTGCCTCGAAAATCTTGAAATAATTGAGTATTAAATCCTTTTTCCAGAAATAACAGACATGTTTCGGGTCCTAAAGCTTCGTTAATCTCCAAATACAAACTTCCGTTCTCTGAAAGATATTGGGATGCAAAATCTCCGATGGCATTGTAAAAGAGTAAAGGATTTTTATCGTCTACAAATAATGCTATATGAGGTTCATAATTTAATACATTGGGCTCCATAATGGTTTTTTCTGAGAATCGAACATAAGGAGGATTGCTGACAATGATATCGAAAATTTGGTTCGCAAAAGGATGTTCCAATTGTAGGATATCTGCTTGCTTAATTGCAATTTTGACATGATGTTGACTCGCATTCAAAGAAGCTGTTTCCAATGCTTTTTCTGAAATGTCAGTAGCAAAAACCGTAGCATTCGGAAATGTTTTAGCCAACGAAATAGCAATACAACCGCTTCCTGTACATAAATCAAGAATCGATTTATGGGTTATTTTATTTTCACTTATTTTGTTTACAAGTTCTTCGGTTTCAGGTCGAGGGATTAACGTAGCTTCGTTCACAAAAAAAGTAAGTCCGAAAAAGTAAGTATTACCTGTAATGTATTGAATAGGCTTGTGATTACGTAAATCTTTTATAGCAAAATTCAATTTCAGCAGGTCTGATTGATTTATAGTATTTTGTCTCGAGATTAAAAAACGCCCTGTATCCCAACCAAGAAAATGTTCAAATAAAATAAATATGAAATTTCGGATTTCATTATGGCTATATAATGCTCGCAATTCTTGATAAATAAAACGTTCAATATCACAAACTTTGTTAGAAGGTATTCTCATATGGTAAAAATTATTTTTTACGATTAAAATCGGCTGGAATTTCTCCCCAATGTTCGGTATCCCATTTTAATATTTCAGTTATCCAACTGTGGGTATGGAGCCAGTTCTCTGCACGTTCTATATATTGAAAAAGAGCTTCCGTTTCACTAGTCCGATCCAATTTAGTTTTGCATTTCTTTTGTTTTACCCATGCAATTGCATTTACCGAGTCGCTGTATAAAGGTTGATCAAGATTGTGTTTTTTAAGATAGGAAAGACCATGTACTAATGCAAGAAATTCCCCGATATTGTTGGTGCCAATTGGAAATTTTTTATAAAACATTCGTTCTTTGTCAAAGGTACGTACACCCTGATATTCCATAACTCCCGGATTTCCACTACAGGCTGCATCTACCGACAAACTATCCTGTATAATACTGCCCGAAAGCATTGGTTTATTTTTTTGTGATTCTTTTTGTACGTATTCCCAGAAATTCTTTGCATAAGCAACCTGGGCTTCTTGTAATGTGTCAAACGATTTGTATTGAGCTCCTTCAAACTCTTTAATTTGCTCTTCACATACTTCCCAAGAATCAAAAATTCCTTTTTTCCGACCTTGCCAAACTACATAGTATTTTTGTCGTTTTGCCATAAATAGAGGTTATATATTCTAACTGAAAAGATATGCAAAATTACATGAAATTCTTGAACTGCAATGAATCTTGGAAACTTTTATAAACTACATGTAGTAAGACAGTAATGAAATTTAGAGGCAATTATATGTTGTAAATAGTTATACTGATTCGTGAAATTCACCTCTTTACATGTAGAAAGATCGTATAATTTCAAAAAGAAAATGCAGGATGTAATAAATTTGTTTTTTGATTCCAAAAATTATGTACATTTGCAGCTAATATAAAACCAAATATAAAATCGTTTGTTTATAATAAGTGGTTGACATCCTGGATTATATGAAAAAATATATTGTTATAATAATAAGCATTTTTGCGGTGTTGTTGTTAATGCCACCCACTGAAAGCGTCCATTGTAATGCAAGGGAATCTATTGATTTTTCAGAGTGCTCTCTTTATGATACGGATCAAAATGAAATAACAATAGCTCAGGATATGATTTCGTTGTTCCCACCTTCTGAAGCAATGACATCGGTCCCTATTTCTTTTCATATTTTAGAGCGAAACTCGTTTCAGCAGGTATACAAAACACTTTTATGTAATTTGCAACAAGAAATAAAAAACGAATTCCAACTTTCCAAAACAGTTGCTTCGTTTACGTATAAAATAATTTCGCAGGCAGTTAATTATTACATTTTCTTTTTGAGGAAAATCATCGTCTAATCCTTTTCTATATCATTTTAGGATTACAATTCTTACGATCTGTATTATATGCAAATAGTAGGAATGTAAAAAGTAAAAATAATACAGGTAGTTTTATTTTACATAATTAAAAGTTGTGTTTTATAGCGTTATAAAAACAATACTTTTTATAGCATAAAATTATAGAAAAATGGATAAACAATTTAATCATATCGATAAGGATATCTAT
>CAYYUE010000077.1:0-10180 GCA_964474745.1 uncultured Bacteroidaceae bacterium
TGTAAATCTCACTCGATCTCCTACTGCTATCGGATTGGTACTTTTATTACCTTTGATTCGAAAATTACCTCTTAATCGACAATCATATATTTCGTTTTCGGAGCAAAGCACCTTATACCAACTGCCCGTTGTTTTTATTACAAATCCTTCCATTGTACTCCTTTTACATTGTGTTATTTCCTGCCTTTATTCAACATCCTTGTTTTTTTAACATCAAAAAATACATGATGATTAAAATTATTTCAATCTATCAGGATTACTGGAAAGAAAGCTTGCCCATGATCCTCCTCTCTTTTTTATCCTCTCCCCTGCTGTAGCAACTCCGGGAATATCTTTTTGCAAAAAATGACAATAAGCAACCGCTAATGCATCTGTTGCATCCAAATAATCGGGTTGGCCTGAAAAATTCAACAATCGTCCCAACATCGCTGCCACCTGTTCTTTTGAAGCGTTTCCATTTCCCGTAATCGATTGCTTAATACGACGAGGTTCGTATTCACAAAAAGGGATCTCTCTCGATAATGCGGCTGCAATAGTAACCCCTTGTGCTCGTCCTAACTTCAACATCGACTGTACATTTTTCCCGTAGAAAGGTGCTTCAATGGCCAAATAATCGGGATGATAACTATCTAAAATACGTACAATGGAATCGAATATAAATTTAATTCGCAATTCGTAACTTTCTATTTTTTTCATATTCAACACATCCATAAGGATAAGAGAAGCTCGGTTGCCCTCGGAAGAAAGCAAACTGTAACCCATTATCTGAGTTCCCGGATCGACACCTAAAATTATTTTTTCCAATGAATTAGAAACTTACTGTTTTTGTTTTTTGAAAAACAAAGATACCGCTTTTTTACCGAATTGAGCAAAAACTATTCCATGGCACTCATTAAATTGCAACCGCGAACATCACTATAATCAAAACGTCCTTGTACTTCGAAGCTGCCATCTGTATATTGCTTTCCCATATCTTGAGTACTAATAAAGGAACACGAATATAAATTCGCCAAATCAATAACATCAATTCCCCCTATTCGTTCTTCTCCTAGACGATACAAGGGTGAATTTATATCACGAATAGCAATCTTCATCCATGGCGGCGTACGGTAAATACCATCTCCTTTTGAATAGGCTTGTGAAAACAATTCGGTCATCCCATATTCAGAAGCAATTGACGAGACATGAAATCCCGCAGCAAGTAAATCGTGAAGCTCTTTCCTGATCATTTCTTTTCGACGTCCTTTCATCCCTCCTGTTTCAAAAATGATAGTGTCTCCTAAAAATAACGAATAATTTTCAACGAGGTCCATCAATGAATAACTAACTCCAAACAATATCAACTTCTTATCAAACTTTTCCGGATGTTGCAAAAGAGAAAGAAGTTCAGGTGTAATAGAATCATAAAAAGCACTTTGTTGACATTGAGTTCGCTCCATGAGTTCTCGAACCATAAAGATGAGCGATGAATGTGTTTGATGTAAATAATTTGGCAACAATGCAATAATACAGTACTGTGATGGATCACCCCAAAATATCGAAAATGTTTCCAAAAAGCTCCGTTGATAAATTTCGGTAGAAAAAAAATAGTGTTTACTTGTTTCGGTCGATGTAGTGCCGCTACTTTGAAAAAAGTCAATAGACGGTTGTTTGAAAGATACGACTTGTTGATTTTTAAATAATTCTATTGGCAAACACGGTATTTGTTGCCATGAAGAAATATTATTCCTATTTATTTGCAATAAATCTACAAAGCGTTGATAGACTTTATTATTTTTATACTGAAAGTCAAACACTTTTAATGCAGACGCATTAAAATCATCTTCATTTTGTATAGCAAATATCTCATCAACAAATGCATAATCAATCATGATGCAAAAATACACTTTTTTACGAAATTACAAAGAATATAAATATAACCAAAATTTATGCAAGTTGCCCACTGTTAATATTTCATCTGATTAAATTGCTAAAAAAGAAACCGGATCAAAAAATATTTTGATCCGGTTTCTTTACATCACATCGGTCATCTTGAGTTCCCATCAGTCCAATGCTATGTTTTGACTAAAATATACCTCCGTAGCTCCCACTCCATACTTTGCCATCGAAGCGTCAAAATAGTGAATTCCTTTATATTTTTTCAATTCTTTAATAATTTCATTTTTCAATATCCCAGATCCTACTCCATGAATAAAAATAACCTTTTGAACTCGATGAATAATTGCTTCATTTAGACATTTCAAAAAATAATTCATTTGTATTTCGAATTTTGAACGATCATCAAGCGTACTACAATTTTCATACAACGATTCTATGTGCAAATCTACTTCCGCTACATTCGGTTCAATGAAGTATTGTTCCAAAATATTATCCGGATTTACTATTTTCGCTTTTTGTGTCTTCGGTATTTGTTGAGAGACGGCTGCTTCATCCTCCTCTTTCCCTGCTTTTTCTTCTACTTTCGCAGCAACAGTAATATCCGACAATTTTTCCAAACATATCAACAATGCTTTATTCTCTATACAACCGACTTCAATATAACTTTCTTCTTTATAGAATCGAGAGCCTTTTATTTTGAATTCAGAAGACAACGGATTCAGAACTGCAATGCCTTTATCGTAGTGAAATAATCCCTGTACCATCCCTCGCAGCCAAAAGTTGATTTGATCTCTATCGATTGTTTCAAGAAATAACTTACTTTCCGAATCAATTGCACTATAATCGATACCTTCAAACTCTTTTGAAGTCTGCAAAAATAAACTGGCCAACAACGTATGAGGTGTTCTATTTAGAATGTAGACATCGATATCTCCTGTTATCAACCATCGTTGTTCATGTGGAACAAAAGCCAAATATACTCCCTGTTCTATATTACGAGATTCTGGGATGGAACGCAACGGAGTAACAGTATTGTCATTTTGGGATGAAACAGATTCTATTACCGGCAAGTCTTGTATTTTTGTAGGTTTTATGAATCCATCCTGTTCAAAAAGTTTACCTGCTCCTTGCATGGGTTCTATTTTTATCAAGTCTTTTATCAAAGTAGGGATATCGAATCCCGTTTCGTCAGTCACATTTACTATTTGAGAAGATACAATCTTACTTACGACTCCTCCCCCCGTTTGGTTTAAGAACTTTACTTTATCACCTATGTTGAATTTCATTTTTACATGTAAATTTTAAATAAACATTCATTTTTATTATTCATATAATCGACTTTTTTACAAAACAATTGCATCCGCAAGTTCTTTAAAATCAATACCGTCAAAATTCCCCGAACTCATCAATAACAAATTTTTATTATCCCAATATTGAGAAATAAGATCGGAAACTAGTTGTTTCGAATCCGTATATACCTTTATTCTTTCATTTCCGAATGCCATCCGAACTTTCTCAGGGTACAACGGAGGCAATTTTTTATGCTCTATAGCAGACGGATTGAAATACACAATAGGTTCATCGGCAGCATCTATCGTTCCTGTATATTGACTTAAAAAGGCATCCGTCAAACTACTAAACGTATGCAATTCCATACATGCAACCAAAGAACGTGATGAAAACTGTTCTTTCATAGCACTAATCGTAGCTTTTAGTTTCGATGGTGCGTGTGCAAAATCCTTATAAACAGCTGTTTTTTCATTTTTTTTAACAAGTTCCAACCGTTTCGAGGCACCCTTGAATGAAGCTATCGCTTTATAAAAAACGGCATCGTTGACACCTAACAAATTACAAATTTTTCGAGCTCCCGTAAGGTTTAGCAAATTATGATTTCCAAATATTTGCAATACTATTTTATCATTCTCCACAAGTAGTTTGGTAATTCCATTCTCAATAACAAAATCGGGCATATCATAAGGAATAGATTCTATGTCGGATCGAGTATGAGTGCCAATATATTTTACATGAGCGTCGTCAGCACAATACACTAATTTTCCATTAGGAGTAATCAAATCGACAAATTGCTGAAATTGATCTACATATATATCAAATGTGGGGAATACATTAATATGATCCCATGCAATACCACTAATAAGAGCAATATCAGGTCTATACAAATGAAATTTGGGGCGTCTGTCAATAGGAGAAGTCAAATACTCATCTCCTTCCACAATCATAATTTTTGCATTTTCTGAAAGTCTCACCATTACTTCAAAGCCATCTAATTGTGCTCCTACCATATAATCCGCATCAATACCTGTTTGCTGTAAAACATGTAAAATCATGGCTGTAATGGTGGTCTTCCCATGGCTGCCACCTATTACTACTCGTATTTTATTTTTCGATTGTTCATATAAATATTCCGGATATGAATAAATCGATAGTCCCAACGCTTTAGCTTTTACCAATTCCGGATTATCGATTCGGGCATGCATTCCCAAAATAACAGCATCTACATTTTTTGTTATACGATCCGGATTCCAACCAATAATTTCAGGGAGAAGTCCATATTTTTGCAAACGCGACTTTGCCGGATCAAAAATTTCATCGTCCGATCCCGTTACTTGGTAGCCTTTTAGATGCAATGCTATGGCAAGATTATGCATTGCACTTCCTCCAATAGCAATAAAATGTACTCTCATCAATTCTCTATTTTCCTGCAAAAGTAGCAAGATTTTTTCACTTAAAACAACTTGTACCGTTATTTTTATATTGAATCTCAATCAAATTTCAATATCCTCAAATATTAAGCTATCAAATTGCTGTAAAACAGGCAAATATACAAATTAAAAAGGATTCAGGAAACCTCCAATAAAATGGTTTGTTTTATTAAAAATAAGGCGACTACCGCATGTATAACTATTTTTAATAAATGTATCAATAATCCAATTTTTTCATGTAACTTTGCACGTTATTTATTGAAAATAAAAAGAACAAAACTTACACTCATACAATGGATTACAATTTTAACGAGATTGAACCGAAATGGCAAGCTTATTGGCGTGAAAATAACACCTATAAAACGGAAAACATTTCAAACAAGCCAAAATTCTACGTTTTAGACATGTTTCCTTACCCTTCGGGTGCCGGATTGCATGTAGGGCATCCACTGGGTTATATTGCCAGTGATATTTTTGCACGTTACAAACGCTTAAAAGGTTTCAATGTACTACATCCTATGGGTTATGATGCTTACGGATTACCCGCCGAACAATATGCTATCCAAACAGGTCAGCATCCTGCTATTACTACAGAAAAAAATATTGCTCGTTATCGTGAACAATTGGATAAAATTGGATTTTCATTTGACTGGGGCCGTGAGATAAAAACATGCGATCCAAAATATTACAAATGGACACAATGGACTTTTATTCAATTATTTAACAGCTACTATTGTAATCAAGCAGAGCAAGCACGTCCGATTATAGAATTAGAATCGGTATTTGAAAAACAAGGTTCTGTAGGTTTGGATATCGCTTGCAATGAAACATTGATATTTACTGCCGATCAATGGAATGCTTACAATGAAAAAGAAAAGCAACAAGTTTTCATGAATTATCGTTTAGCTTATTTGGCCGACATTCCAGTGAATTGGTGCCCGAAATTGGGTACGGTTTTAGCTAATGACGAAGTAGTCGGAGGAGTTTCCTTACGCGGAGGATATCCTGTAGAACGCAAATTGATGCGTCAATGGTCCTTGCGTATTACAGCATATGCTCAACGGTTGCTTGAGGGATTGGAAAAAGTGGAATGGTCTGACAGCTTGAAAGAGATTCAACGTAACTGGATAGGCCGTAGCGAAGGAGCTTCCGTCTATTTTATTCTGGACGGTAGTGATGGCAAATTCGAAATATTTACCACACGCCCCGATACCATTTTTGGCGTTACATTTATGGTATTGTGCCCCGAACACGAAATGATCATGAAAATTACTACGTCGGAGCAAAAAACAGAAGTAGAGCATTATGTGAATTGGGCAAAAAATCGATCAGAACGTGAACGCCAAGCTGAAGTTAAAAAAGTATCAGGCGTATTTACAGGCTCTTATGCCATTAATCCCCTTACAAACGAACGTATTCCGATTTGGATTTCAGACTATGTGTTGTCCGGATATGGAACAGGTGCCATTATGGCGGTACCTGCTCACGACAGCCGCGATTTCGGATTTGCCCGTCATTTTAAGTTACCCATCCGTCAAGTTATTGTACCCAATGGTGAACAACCTGAAGATACTTCAACATGGACAGAAGCCAAGGATAGTAAATCCGGTTATTGTGTACATTCCGGATTTATTGATAATATGCAAGTAAAAGAAGCTATCAAAGCTGTTATCAATAAATTAGAAAAAGAAGGCATTGGCGAAGGTAAAATTAACTACCGACTCCGTGATGCCATTTTCAGTCGTCAACGGTATTGGGGAGAGCCTTTCCCTGTCTACTATAAAGAGGGTATGCCTTATACGCTCAACGAAAATGAATTGCCCTTACAGTTACCAAAAATAGACAAATTTTTACCTACCGAAAGTGGGGAACCTCCATTGGCTCGAGCCGAAAACTGGGTAAACAAAGACGGATACCCTTTAGAAACTTCTACCATGCCAGGCTTTGCAGGTTCTTGCGGCTACTATTTACGCTATATGGATCCTCACAACAACAATGCATACTTTAGTAAACAAGCTATTGATTATTGGCAAAACGTGGATTTATATGTAGGAGGAGCAGAACATGCCAGCGGACACTTGATTTACAGCCGTTTTTGGAACAAATTTTTATTCGATATAGGAATGGTTATAAAGGACGAGCCATTCCAGAAATTGATCAACCAAGGAATGATACAAGGTCGTTCAAATTTTGTATATAGAGTCAGCAGTCATGAAAAAATGGCAGAATATAAGGTTTGGCAACTGTTACGTAATAAAAATTTAGGTGTAGAATTTACTAACGAATATAAAGACGGGAAACGCAGGTTCGACTTTTTTTGTAAAGAAAAAGGTATTTTATTGGAAATAAAACGTGTAGGATCTTTAGAAAAAGTTTCCGAAGCATACGAAGAATATGCTTCGGAAAAAGGATATCACATATTATTACTTCCTATTCGTTCTGTTTTGGAAAAATTTGAAAGTGTTGAGGCTAAAATTCGTGATTTGGTAGGCGGGAAAGAAGTTCCTGCATTTGAAGATATGGAGGCATACAAACCCCGTAATTTATTTATCTCCAAAAATATTGAAGGACGAGAACATTATACAATTCCTATTCATGTAGATATTAATATTGTGGATAGTGATATACTAGATATAAGCAAATTTCGTGCATGGCGTCCCGAATTTGCAGATGCCGAATTTGTATTGGAAAACGGTAAATATGTTTGTGGCTGGGAAGTAGAAAAAATGTCCAAATCCATGTTCAACATACAAAATCCCGATGACTTAGTTGAGAAATACGGAGCCGATACTTTACGGTTATATGAAATGTTTTTAGGCCCCATTGAACAAGCCAAACCCTGGGATACAAACGGTATAGAAGGAGTATTTCGATTTATTCGCAAACTTTGGCGTCTGTACCATAACGACAACAACGAATTTGCGGTAACTAATGACGCTGCCACAAAATCCGAATTGAAGATATTACATCAAACCATTAAAAAAGTTACTGACGACATCGAACGATTTTCATTCAACACCTCTGTAAGTACTTTTATGATCTGTGTAAATGAATTGGGGAATTTAAAATGCAACAAACGCGAAATACTGGAACCGTTAGCCGTCTTAATAGCTCCATTTGCACCACATATCGCAGAAGAATTATGGCATCTCTTAGGAAATACGACGAGTGTAGTAACAGCAACCTTTCCTACCTGGAATGAAACTATTTTAGTGGAAAATACTTTTAATTATCCCATTTCATTTAATGGAAAAACACGATTCATGTTGGAGCTGCCCCTAACTCTTACTCCCGCGGACATTGAAAAAATGATCTTAGAAAATTCCGAAGCACAAAAATGGCTGGAAGGAAAAACTCCAAAAAAGGTGATTTTTGTTCCGAAAAAGATTATAAATGTAGTTATATAATTCACTATTAGGCCCGTAAAAATTAAGTAAAGAAAATGTCGGATATAAAATTTAATTAAGTATGGATGTAGTTTTAAAAGAAAAAATAGATAATTTGATACACGAGATTTCAAATGAAAAAGATTTATGTAGAAAAATGGAACTGCTCAATTATGTAGCACGACAAGCCGATTTTTGCATTTGGACATTAGAAGAAGAACAACGTCAATTTGAGAATACGAATAGTTACTAGAGTATCAATATCTATCGTATTCAAAAATTACATATTCTAATACAGGCATATACAGAAAAACATACTATATAAATAAGTAATAATGTTTTAAAATTAAGTTTGTAAAGTACAAAAAAATGCGGGATGTTGTTTAAAAACACAACACCCGCATCTTATGTCGGCATGTTCTCACAACCGGCCGATGTTCAATCAATCAAAACTTTATTTTTACTCTTATGGGTATACTGTCCTATAAAATTTTTAAACTGCTTACTTCCATAGTTACAATACATGCATTTTTGCATATTGACCATAGCCCCTGCTATGAATAATATTTGGAACCTTAAATTTACTTACTATAAATACCGCTTGAGAAAATATCTGATTTCCAAATAAAGTCAAACAGCCATTTTATATTTACTATATTTTTTATGATTTCATTCTAACTAGTCCATTTATTGCGTTATATATTTTCCCTTACATCGTTCATTTTTTTCCAAAGAAAAATTCTATATATAGATGAAAAAAATAGACTTTTCTCGACAATCCATTGTGTTAAATAATTAAAATAAAATTATTGTAATCTGATTTACAACAAAAATATTTTTCATTTCACCTTATCGGATTAAAATCTTTTATCTCAGTGGCATTCGCATGTCATTCTGCATTTAAAACCGAAATACCCTAAGAAGCGTTCCCGAATATTTTATATTACAGCAGGCATAAATCCATATAATTCGGACAAGATGGAACGCTAAGAAAATATGATTTCTAAAATCGTTTCCACATGAAATACAAATTGCAAAATCAATATTGAACATTAAAATTATTGTTCGAATGCATTTTTCACATACTTCTCTTAATTATGATATATAATGGAGCGCATCGTTTTATTGGAGGTTTGTTCATCCAAGGATTGCAACCACTTTTGATATATGAAATCGGGTATCGGCCGATGCCCTAATTGGTAAAGAGTTATCGCTAGTTCGTTGATTTGTGTTAACAATCGGGTAGATTCGAGAGTGTTTTTATCAGCCTTCTGATACCGATAAGACAATATTTCAGATTGAAGCGACAAAGCTCTGACGGAATGGGGAAAATACTGTAAAGCCGTTTGGCAGCAACGTAGGGGAAAAGAGTCGTCATCTTGTCCGAATTTTATTTGATATCCAATAGCTAAATTGAGCATGCATAAAGCGATGGATTGCTGATCGGAAAGAGTATCCATGTAAATACGATTTTGCACGGCATTGGTCGAAACATAACCGGACGACATGAACCATGCATCAATTGGAAAATCAGCACAGGTGAGTTCTATATTGTACCATCCTACATAGTCATTGTATATTTTGATATATACATGATTCGGCACCAATGAAAGATACGCTTTGTATCCCAGCTTATTCATGATCATTCTATATAGAAATGATAAAGAATAACAGTTCCCTTTTTCTGTTTGCATTAATTTAGAGACAAAGGTGTCATCCCAATTGCATCGTCCATCAAAATCTTGATTATTGTAAAGAAATGGAGAATGTATCGCAATTCTTTCTCCCATATCAAAAGGGATAGAATCACTCATAAATAAAAATACGGCGCACTGCATCACCCCTTCTTCATTATCAAATTCTTTGTACTGTATTTGCCCTGATTGAGCTATGCTTTGACTCAATAGAGCATATGCCGTAATGTATTCGTTGAATAGGTTTTCATTTAATTTATTTTCATAATAGGCGTTTTCTACGGTAAACACGGCATGCTGGAAATCTAACGGACTCGATTTCCGCAACATGGAAACCAATTCACTATACGCTAATTCGTAATGTAGATTCGGAGCTCCTAATTGAGAAAAGACGGGATTCCCAAGCAGCAACACTGCACAATTAAGCACTATCTTTCTTTTTTTCATATTGTTTTGTATTCTTCTTGTTGTTGGGTATTTCTTTCCTCGTATTTTGCTTATT
>CAYYUE010000078.1:0-10168 GCA_964474745.1 uncultured Bacteroidaceae bacterium
GAAAGTTTTGTAATAATACTTCAAAAATAATTAAAAAAAGAAGTGTACAAATTTTCTGCTTCCGATTTTCGGAAGAAATATGTTTGAATAATTGATGTATTATGCAGATGAGTATTATTACATAAATTAAAACAAAATGCCCATTTAAAGAAAAGTTACTTAGTCTTAAGTTTTTAGAGTAAATATATGGTTACATGGTATTTTCATATAAAATGACATCCTCCTTTCGAGTGCAGGTATTTTTTAGGGATTCAGATAAATTTTTATTAGCTTCGGAAAGATCTTTTATTGTTTTTTGTTGGGATAAGATCACTTTTTTAAGTACGTTTACATCATTGTTTAAATTGCTTTTCTCTGTCGTAGTTTGATTTGAAGAGCGTAACATTTCTCCTTGCCCAAGAATCAACCAATCTGCGGAAAGTTCCGGATATTTTGATAAAATTTCTACGATTTTACTTCCTTGTAATTCGCTTTTTAATGATTTTCCTCTGAAATTACCTCCGTTCGAAGAAATTTTAGTGTAAAAATTTTCTTTCACAATATTCTGCTTTTCAATAAAGTAAAGAACTCTTTTCTTTATGTTTGTGGAATTTTTCACTTCTTGTAATGTTTTTTCTTGTTTCATTGTAAAAATTTTAGCTATCTTTGCAAATCTTTTTGCGTGGCTTGTAAAACTTCCAATGTGGAAAACTCTACAAAGATACGAAATAAAAGCCATATATGAAAATTATTTGCAGATGTCAGAAAAACGATTGAAAATAACTGATTTTGGAGGGTACACAGAAACAGCCAAGGTATTTAGTTGTACTCAGCGAACGGTACGGAATGCATTGCTTGGAAAATGTAATTCTGAAAAAAGTGTTCGGATTCGCAAATATGTAAAACAAAAATATACGGTAATAGAATTTTAATGAAACTAATTCGCTACAGAACGCAAAGACAAGGAATGTAATAATATACTTGCATTTTTCTTTTTTAAAATATGAAAATCTTTTGATTGTAAGCACAATTGAAAAAAAGGAACAAAATTTAAAAATCGGTAAAGAAGGAACAGAATGAAATGTTTATTGATAACATTATTATTGAACTTACTTTCTTTGTTTTGTTTTGGACAAATGCCTCCCCATGAAATACCGGTAGATTTTCGACACGGGAGTGAGGTTTTATATGGTGCATTCAACAATAATAAAACATCATTGGACTATATAAAAAGCAATCTGACTTTTTACCAAAAAGAAATACGATCGGGAGTCCGTCGCATTCAAATGATTTCGATTATTCCCGAAAATGAAAAAGGAAATATGGCCGCAATTAATATGGCTTCCTTAAGAGGTGCTATAATAAGGCAATGGATTTTAGATAATTTTCCGGATATAAAAAAAACGGATTTTATCTTTCTAATCTCATTTCAAGGATTAAAAAATCAAGTAGAAGTGAGTATTGTAGATCAATTTCTTGCAAATAAAAACGCAAGCGATATTTTTTACACTCTTGAAAAAATGCATCCGGAGAAAATTGAATATGCCCTTTCTCTTTATAAGCAAATTCCTTTACAAGATACTAGTTTATTATATAAAAACATCGGAATTGATCTGAACATAGTGGATCCAACTTTTGATACTATTGCAATGACTCGATTAGAGGGACATCTCGATGAAAAAGTAGTGTTAACAGTATATTATCGATGGGATAAATATAACTTAGATACTACTTATTTGACCAATCAAGAAACATTGCGTCGTATTGATTCATTGATGAATTTAAAAAGTTCTGAGTATATTGATAGTTTGCGAATTATAGCTTATGCTTCTCCGGAAGGCCCTGTTTTATATAATCAACGACTTTCCCAACAGCGAGCCAACACGTTAAAAAATTATATACTGACTACGTATTCTAAGGTTAAAGAACATCAAATTTACACAGATGCTCGTGGAGAAAACTGGGATGGGTTCCGTCGAATGGCAGAAGCAGATCTTAATTTGCCCATGAGAGAACAAATACTTGAAATTATTAATAATCCAAATATTAACGATTCCGAACGTCAATCTAAAATAGCTCGACTGAAAGGAGGAAAGATATATCGCAATTATATTCTCCCTAATTATTACCGTTATTTGCGTACCGGAGCTTCGTTGTTTGTTATTTATAGTTCAGGAATCCCTTTAGATATTGATTTTAAACCTATTGATATTGTTTTAGAGGAGGAAGAATCCGATGAAATTGTTGTGATTGTCCCGGAGGTTGTGTCAATAAATGACTCTTCGCAAATGAGGTTTCCGATAGCTTTTAGAACGAATTTATTAGGAGATGCTGTAGGGTTGTTTAATTTCGGAGTGGAATTCCCTATTAAAAAGCACTGGTCGTGTATTGTAGAAGGAGGATATGCTTATTGGCGTTCTTCGAATCATTTATTTGCACTTCAAAGCCTTGAATATGGAGGGGAATTTCGCTATTGGTTTCCGTCTAAAAAACGCGATAATGAACCAAAGGGAAATAATGAAAGGCCTCTTCAAGGATGGCAATTGGGTTTATATGGGCGCTATTGGCAACGGTATGATGTACAATGGATAGATGGTTATCAAGGTGATGAAACATGGTCTGCCGGAATTACTGCCGGATATTCTTTACCCATATGGAAACAACTTTCTATAGAGTTTTCTTTAGGGGTCGGTTATGTAAGCACATCGGAATACCGTTATTATCATAAGCCTGAATATGATGCCGAGGGCAATTACCGTCTTATGTGGCAGCAAACTGGCGTATGGAGCGGCTTTTCTCTAACAAAAGCCAGAGTCGTATTCGTATGGCTTCTCCAAACAGAAAAAAAAGGGGGGAAATTATGAATCGGATAAAACAAGTTTTTGGAGCATTGATTCTCCCATTGTTGTTTTCTTATTGCACCGATCAAAGAGATTTGTATGTAAAAACGGGAGCATTGGTAAAGGTAGAAAGCGATTGGTCGAGATCTAAAATAAATCCGGATATGTGGGTGATTATGCTATACAACCAATATGACGGAAATCCTACAATATTACCTACATCCGAACTTATTGACTATATAGAATTGGCTCCGGAGGTTTATAAAACCCTTATTGTAAACGGGTCATTACATAATGGTATTGATTACGTTAGGTTCAGAGGCATTAATAATTTTGAAACCTTTGAAGCTTATGCAACCGAAAAAGGACGTAAAGATGATGGCCGTATTATAGTAAATGAACCGAATATGCTTTCAGGGATCGGTTTTGAGAAAAGAACACGTAACGATGGCGAATATGCTATGAAATACGAAAATGGTGAAAAGCAAAATATTCTTGCAGCTACAAAAATAAGTGACTCCATAAAATATGTACCTCGGCCGCTTGTTTACACCATCCATGTTAAAGTAATTGTTGAAAGTGGTATACAGTACATTCACACCTCGCGAACGGTAGTGGGGGAATTGTTCGGATTTTCAGGAGGAGTTAAAGTGGGAACTCGAATGCCCACACATCAGGCAGTAATCAATCAAATTACTTTTCCCAGCATTGACCGTAGCGAAACCGAAGGGGAATTTTTTACCAAATTTGCCTCGTTCGGCCCTCCTCTGGATATTCTTCAGCCACGAGAATACACAGCCAAAATTCTTTTTCCGCTACGTGATGGAACTTACTATATGTATACAGCAGATATTGCTTCCCAAGTCTCTGTAATAATAAATAAAATACGACAATGGATGAGCCAAGACAACGGTACGGATCCCTATTTGGAAATTGTATTACGAATACATGTTCCTGAATCCGGAGACGATCCTGGCGGCTTAGATCCCGGCATTGACGATTGGGAAGATGTAATTATTCCGCTGCCTATTTAGTATTATAGTAATTCGTGAATTATAAATTTACAGTGGAAAAATGTAGAAATTTATCAAACCGAACATTCCGTTTTTAGAAGAGAAAAAAATGAAAGGTAGGCATAAAAAATAATATAGAAGTAATAAACGTAAAAAAAACAGTAGAAATGAAAAAGTTCAGTATGGCTTTGTTTGCAGCATTAGCCTTTGTTTTTATAGCAACAAGCTGCTCAAAAGATGAAATTACAGATCAGTTGGAGAATGGAAAAGCGATGAAATTTCGTGTAAACACAGGTAAGATGACAAAAAGTACCGAGATTGAAATGGCGGGATTGCAAAATGCGGCTATCGCTATTCATGTATTTGATGATTCCGGTAATCCCTATAATATTGTTTCTTCAGGAAATAATACGATTTATTTGAAATATGCTTCCGGATGGCAAACCTATGCCGATTCAACTGATTCCACTCCAACGGAATTTTATTTTCCGGAAACAGGGCAAACCCTCAAATTTATTGCAACCATGTGTAATAACACAGGTGTTATGAAAAATTTAGCTCTGATTACAAGTGGCGGACAAACTATTATTGAGGGCGATGCAGGTTTGCCGGCAGACTGTGATATTATTTGTGCTACGACTGAGGGAAATAGTAATTCAAGTTCGATGGTATTACAATTTAACCATGTTGTTTCTCAAATTAGATTTATCGCAAAATGTGACTTTACAGGTTATAATCTTCAAGTGAACAGTCTTTCATTTTATGCGTATAATCACCGCAGTGAATTAACATATACTTTTGAAGATTACGATCAAACTTCTTCATCTGGTTTTTGGAGTGGGTTTGCAACCATTTCGGATTTTGACCCGGTACCTTTGAGCTCTCCAATTTCTAATATTGAAGCTCTTGATGTACAATTGGGTGGAAATTACTTTCTGCCGGCTCAATCAAATCAGACGTTGGCGCTTGCAAATGCCCGTATAGTTCTTAGTTATACTATATACGATAACTCAAGTAATGTATATAAAGACGTGGTTAATGAAACTGTGTATTTTGGTGATTTAGAGTCTGGTACACATCAATGGCAAGGAGGAATACGATACACATACACCCTTAACATAACTGGAGATAATGCTACATCCATATCTGATATTATTACGGTAAATTTAGATCCCTGGACAAATCATACTCCCATACCTATAAAACCAACTATTGTAAATTAATAAATGGTTATTCAACATTCAGGAATGAGTATATGTGGATATTGGTAACCATTTTGTTTTTATTAATATGTTTTATAACAGGGCACTTGACACAGTGTTTTTTGAAAGAAAAACACTGTGGTCCTTTGTTGTGGAATCTGTTTAACAAACTTTGTATTGGCTTGTTACTATTGGTTTCCTTGTATGCAACTTGTATTACAGGAGGGAAGACCGTTCTTGTAGGAGTTTTTCCCATCCTTTTTTTTTGTATGAAATGGCAGAAGCCACATTGGAACCCAATACATGCTCACGGACTACCCATATTTCTTCTTTTGATAACTTTTTTCTTCTTTTGCGGAGTCCAATATTTTCGATTTAATGATTTCCATGGGGCACATTATGCTGTCGATCAGGATAGCTCTTTTTACGCAGGTCTAGCGAACTATGTGACTCGATTCGGAATAGAAACTACAATATTAGATACTATAAATCTGGATCTTCAATATCCCACTCCGTACCATTGGTTAGATATTTATTTAATTGCCATGGCTCAAAAGTGTACAGGCAACTATCTTTTTGGAGCTTTATATATTGTGTACCCTTTTTTAGGAGCTCTTTCAACTTTGGGAATAGCCGCTTTGATCGAGAAAAAATGTCAAGTATCCACAAAAAGGGCAGCTTTCAGTTCACTTATTGTATTACCGTTATTGTTTGTAGGATTTTTTTATATCAATGGAAAGATAACAGTTTCTACAATAACCGTGTTTGACATACTATACCAAAAATATACTCCCGTTTTAATTGCCTTTATATGCTTTTTTTCCATAAAAAACAAAATCGTACCCTTGGCGTTACTCGCAGTTGTATACGGTACCCTTGCACCTGTAATTTTGATAACTTTATTTTTGTATACAATAATCCGTATCCCTTTTCATTATAAAGATAGATCCTTTTTACGAGAAGTTACAGTGGTGGCATTTCTTTTTCTTTGGTTGTTGCTGTTTTATAACTTCACCGCAAAAGAAAATCCTTTTTTTGAAGGATTTATACCTATTCATAAGCAAATTGTACTTGCAATAGAACAGTTTGGATGGAAAGCTTGGGTCAAAATGTCGTGGCTCCCATGGTGGAACCTAATCGTAAATGGGTTGCCGGTTCTATTATGCATATTGTTTTTACGTGTGGATAAACGATTGAAGTTATGGAGGTTGATAAAGGAGAATAGTATATGTTTTCTCCTCCTTTTTATTTCAATTCTGATGTATATCTCGTTATGGTTTATGAGAGATTCCATACAGTTTTATTACCAAGTGGCAATTCCCTCTGTAATAATTATCACCACATTGGCTTTTTCCCAAGCGTTCATGCAAAAAAAAGGAATGTTCTTGAAAATAGGAATTCTATTATTCCTTGTAGTATCTGTCATTGTAATGATATTTCGCCAAGAACCTTTTCGTTTGACAAAAATAGACGAAGGTTTTTATAAAAAGTTACTTTCTATGGATGGTCCAATTGGAATGGTGGATGATGAAGCGTACATTAGATCTGATAATATTTTTGATAAAGACGTGAATTACGGAATCCCTTTTCCGACACTACGATTGCTAAAGGATGATTATTTCCCCATCCGGTTGGATGTATATGACGTGGTATACGACAAATTTAATATGATAGAATATTCTATTGTTGCTTCCATAGAAAATTCACCTTTCTATAGATGGGTAGAATCAAAAGGGTTACGTAGAAATGTGAAACAAGCACAAATTCTTTTTATAAAAGAGCAAGGCATTCAATATTTAATTTTACCAAAAGAAAACCACGGGCTTCAGCGCAGAGAATTTGCTATAGATAAACAGATAGATTCGCCTGCTATAAATTACTTAGTTTATAAAATAAATTATGATGATTCCATTCAATAGGCCCTACATTAGCGGAACGGAAATAGAATACTTGTCCAAAGCCATACAACAGGGTTTTTTGTCTGTAAATGGAATTTTTAGCCAAATGTGTACTCAATGGTTTGCAAATAAATTCCATTGTGATACCCGTCAAATATATATGACCACTTCATGTACCGGAGCATTAGAAATGGCTGCTATGCTTTGCAACATAGAATTTGAAGATGAGGTTATAGTACCTTCATTTACCTTTGTTTCATCGGCACTCGCTTTCACTAAATTTGGTGCAACAGTAAAATTTGTAGATTCGTTGCCTCATCATCCGAATATGGATGCGGACAAAATAGAATTGTTGATAACTCCTAAAACAAAAGCGATAGTTGCAGTTCATTATAATGGAGTGTTGTGTAATATGAATGAAATAAACAAATTAGCAAAAAAACACAATCTCTATGTGATAGAAGATGCTGCTCACGGGATCAATGCTGCCGATTGTGGAAAAATGGGAGATTTAGCCTGTTATTCATTTCATGAGACTAAAAACATTCATTGTGGAGAAGGAGGGATGCTGGTTGTAAATAATGTATCAATGATAGATCGAGCAGATCAACTGTGGCTTAAAGGAACCAATCGCCTTGCTTTTGATAGAGGTTGTCAATCAAAATATGAATGGACAGAAACGGGAGGTGCATATGCCATGGGAGAATTGAATGCGGCATTCTTATGGTCGCAGTTGAATCAATTTGATACAATTATCTCGCAAAGAGAACAAAAATGGAAATATTATTATAAAAAATTAGAAAGCATAAATCGTACATTACCAACTTTGCAAGGAAGCAGTCATATTTTTTATCTGATATGTAATAACGAGGAGAACCGTTGTAAATTAATTATGCATTTAGCTCAGCATGGAATAAAGTCATCATTTCATTATCAAGCTCTTCATAAAAGCCTTTACATAAGAAAAAACGAACAACAGCATCGACTTACAAATGCTGATAAATATGCCAATAGTTTATTTCGGTTACCTCTTTATTATACACTTATGGACACGGAAATAGATTTTATAACAGATATACTAAAACAATGCGATATCTATATGGAATAAGATTTTTTATATCAATGTCAAAATAATGCAGAAACTGAGAACAAACGATTATTCTAAGGAAAGTTTGCGAATAAAAAAGAACCTATATAGTAAATTATCATTTGATTCTATAGCAATAATCTTTATGGAAACGGAAAGAGCATCCTATTTTTCTTGGAATAGAGCTATCGGCAACATGAATGGAGCTTCCATATTGCCTTTTACTGCTACTCTGTTTAGGGTGATTTTTGAGAGACGAAGGTTCATGATTCGCAAAAGTGTTACAGGAAGCAAGCTTATATGCTTACTGTTCATAAGTAAAGGAATTATTTCGGTTATAAAATTTTGATTACATATGATTTCAATAGTATCACCTGTATACATGGCGGAGGAAGTTGTTGAGGAGCTTGTTGCAACGCTCAAAGAAGTGTTATGGAAGTTGGGTGATTATGAAATTATTCTTATCGACGATTGTTCAACAGACAACTCGTGGAAAAAAATAAAAGATAGAAACGATATTAGAATATATAGAAACGAATGTAATATTGGTCAGCATGCAACTATCCGTAAAGGAATAATGTTAGCAGAGGGAGACTGGATTGTGGTAATGGATTGCGATTTACAAGACAATCCCTACGAAATACCCAAGCTTTATACCCAAGCGTTGATGGGCTTCGATATCGTTTATGCACGGCGCACTCAAATAAAACAGAGCCACTTGCGAAGATTTTGTTCGGAACTGTTTCACAAACTGCACTCCTTCAGACGAGGTAAAAAAAATGATCCTGCAGTAGCAAATTTTGCCATTTATCGCAAAGGCTATTTCGGTAAAACAGATTGCAAAATTGAAACCGTTGATGTGGTTCATTGCGAACGTTTCGCAGGCAAGTCGAGCTATACGTTATGGAAATTAATAAAACTAGCAATAAAATTATTGAGATAATGTACAATCCATTTTCATTAGAAGGAAAAACCATATTGATTACAGGAGCTTCGTCTGGTATAGGACGTTCTACCGCTATAGAATGTTCTCGAATGGGGGCAAAACTTTGTATTGCGGGTAGAAATCAAGAGCGCCTCAAAAGTACTTTCAATTTATTAGAAGGGAATGGGCATCTCTGTTTTGTACTTGATTTAACCGATGATGAACAAACAGAAGTATGTGTTCAAAACCTACCTGTGCTTGACGGAATTGTACATGCCGCCGGAATTATGCCCAAAGAAGGCACTCTCGCTTTTTTTTATCAAAAAGAAGAGATAGATAAAATAATGGAGGTCAACTTTTTTTCTATAGTCAAATTAAATAGTTTGTTATTTGAAGAAAAACGCATAAAGACGCATGCTTCTATAGTACATATTGGCAGTTTGATTACCCAGCATACCGGAATTGGGTTAAGCAGCTATAGTGCATCAAAAAATGCATTAGCTGCATATTCAAGAGTGGTTGCTGCTGAAATGCGACACAAAAAGATACGTTCAAATCTTTTAATGCCGGGTATGATTGATTCCGATTCCATATTGGAGATGACTCAAAATAATACATATTTAGAAGACGAAAGAAAACGATATCCTTTTGGATTTGGACGTCCCGAAGATGTTGCATGGGCTTGCGTTTACTTCCTTTCCAACGCTTCAAGATGGATAACGGGAACTCAAATGTTACTAAATGGAGGTCGAATGGGGTTATGATAGTTTGTAAATACGGAATAACTTTAATTCCTCTAACACGAGAAAAAATTGAACTTGTTCGCCAATGGAGAAATTCCTTACATGTGAGAAAATTTATGAGATTCCGGGAGAACATAACGGAAGCTATGCAATCTCAATGGTTTGATTCGATACAGAATGAGCATAATAAGTATGTAATTATTCAATTCGAAGGTGAAATGATAGGAATGTCGAATGTAAAAAACATTGATTTAAAAAATAGAAGTGCTGAAGGTGGTTTTTTTATAGCAAAACAAAAATATATCAATAGTGATATTCCGGTCAGAGCAAACTTGTGCGCACTAGATTGGTGTTTTGAGAATTTGAAATTAAATACGATATATGCAACGGTGCTTTCATATAATAAAAGAGCTCAAAAATTTAATGAAGCTTTTGGATATACAACGCTTCAAAAAGAAGAAAATAATGATTTTCAAACATA
>CAYYUE010000079.1:0-10162 GCA_964474745.1 uncultured Bacteroidaceae bacterium
CTGAAATACTTGGATTGCTAAATGAATAATATCATCCTTCTATACAGCTCATAGTGTTATTCACATTATCAACTTGTATTGAAAAAGAATTAAGAACCGATAAAATCGGAATCTATAATTCTTGAACATTATGTAGAGGTTTCTTCGATACGTTATTAAAAAGCTGCAATTTATTTTATAATCTAAGTTATGGATCTAGAGATAGATATTAAGATGTTAGACGTAGGCAAGACAATACAAGGTTCGTTATGGCAAAGTAATATGAAATATCTCCGAATCCGAAGTTTAATATCTGGAATCTGGGAAATTACAAATTCAACATTGCAAAAAAAACAGGTACAATTTATTATAGCTCAGCTAAATAAAGGAAATAGTATTATGTGGAAGTACAATTTTAATAGCAGAATGTATTCAGTTGAAGCTCGTATGTAAACCTGAGGTTCGAGTTTCATTCCCGATATTGTTTTGATATCTGAGAAGCAGTATTGATAAGGAAACAATACGGGACTTTTGTTTTCGCATAAAGTCCCGTATTTGTTTGTATTATATGTCAGTAATAAATAGTAGACTTATAATTATGATTTCTATAGATTTTGTGTAATTTCTTGTGCATAAAATTCAAAAAATATACCCTAATCCAAATAAACCTCCATATGGAGTTGATATGTACGCTTCTTAAGGAAAAACATCCCAAAAGTTGATCAATTAGTAAAAGAACATTCACAAGGCTATCAGAAATCATTAGAATGATTTCTGATATATTTCTGATTTTAAGCAAATAAAAATGCTATAAACTTCGGGAGGAATTTTCAATTTAAGTTTCAATGAAAATTTCAATTATTGTAACGTCACATTATAATTTGTTGAAGAAAATTCTTCTGAGAGTAATGTGTAATTTGGTTTTTCGAACTACAAATTTTAAAATAGCGGATCTCTCCACAATGGAATATGAGAAAAATGAAATATCCGATAGATAAAATAATAATAAGAAAAGTTTTCAATTGATGTTTCTTCTTGTTTTTCGAATGTTTAATTTTATTTCATAAAAAAACGTACTTTTGTGTGCTAAAATCGATGCAATTTTATGGAAGCAATGGTGTTTGCAGCAGGATTAGGGACGCGTCTTCGTCCTCTTACTGATAATACTCCCAAGGCCTTGGTAGAAGTAGGAGGAGTTAGTTTGTTGGAACATAATATCCGAAATCTGATTGAATTCGGATGTTCTCGCATTGTGGTCAATGTGCATCATTTTGCAGAACAAATCATTCAATTTTTGAGAGAACATCGTTTTGACACCGAAATTGTTATTTCGGATGAACGTAATGAATTGCTGGACACTGGTGGTGGGTTGAAAAAGGCTGAATCTTTATTCTCTGGAAAATATCCTATATTGATCCATAACGTAGATGTATTATCAACGTTGGATCTGAAGCATTTTTATGCGTACCATTGCCAGCAAGGAGCTATAGCTACGGTTGCGGTAAGTCGGCGTACCTCCTCCCGTTATTTTTTGTTTGATGATCAATATCGATTAGTAGGATGGCAAAATCAACTCACTCACGAAACCCAATGGGCAGCACAGAAACCCATACAGCATACACAACTATTGGCATTTAGTGGTATCCATGTAGTGAATCCTGAGTTTTTGAAAGAACTTCCTCCTGTAAAAAAATATTCCATTATATCTGAATACCTCCGCATAGCTCAGGAGTATCCAATATTAGCTTACCCTCATCATGCTGAACAATGGATGGATGTAGGAAAACCGGAAACATTACAACAAGCAGAGCATTTTTTGCTGCAAAAAAATAAATATCAATAATTTTGTGATCATGATACCTTTTTTAAAATCTGTTACGGAAACTATTTTCGCTTATTCTCAAGGTAATATGGAAAATGTTTTGGTGATATTTCCTAATCGTCGTCCCGGATTATTCATGCGAAGTTATTTTTCTGAAATCAACAAAACGGCATTTTTTATGCCTAAAATTATGGGTATAGATGATTTTGTGGAAGATCTTTCCGAACTGAAATGGGTAGATAATGAATTCTTGTTGTTTGAACTTTTTGATATTCATATTTCTTTGATGGGTGAAAATGCCAAATACAAAACCTTCGAAGAGTTTATTTCCTTTGCCGATATGATGATACGTGATTTTTCCGAAATAGATTTATATCGTGTTGATGCAAGGCAGTTATTTTTGAATTTACATGAATTAAAAGCTATTGGAGAATGGAATATTTCAGGAGAAGAGCTTACGGAGTTTCAGCAAAAATATCTTCAGTTTTATGCTTCGTTGTATCAGTATTATGAGCAGTTGAATCATCGACTTCTTGCGCAAAAGAAAGCATATAACGGGATGGGGTATCGTAAAGTGGCTGACAATATAGAACAATATGCCGATCAAATGAGAGGTGAAAAAATCTACTTTGTTGGATTCAATGCTTTGTCGGGGTGCGAGGAACATATCATAAAAACATTTGTACAGCGAGGTATAGCGGAATTGATTACAGATGGAGACGATTATTATGTTAGCGATACAACACATGAAGCAGGATATTTTTTGCGATTATTACGTCAGAAGTTTGGAATCAGTGACACATACGAAACATATTACAATAAGCCCGAATGTAAAAAAATAAACATTGTAGCCAGTCCTGAAAGTATTATGCAAGCTAAATTTGCGGGAACACTTTTGTCGGAATCCAATATCGAAAATACTGCATTGGTGCTTGCCGACGAAACTTTGTTGATACCGGTGTTGAACGCTTTACCGGAATCGGTAAAAGTAGCCAACATAACCATGGGATTTCCATACACTTATTCTGCCATTCATACTTTTGTTTGTGATTTGTTTGCTTTACACGTAAATGCCAAAAAAGGTTTTTTCCATTATAAAGATGTTGTAGCAGTATTATCTAACACATATGTACAAAATTTGGCAACTTTGCACGGCAATCTGCGATCCTCCTTATTGAAAATATTGTCGGAAGGTAATTTCTTATATATTTCTACCGAAACTCTCCTGCAAAAGGTTCAGGATTTGGATATAGATTTCGAGAAAGTGCATTTTTTGTTTCACATGGAAGCTTCGAACCCCAACATTTTTTTATCAATATGCCGGCAATTTGTTCAGCTATTAAGTTGTTCCAAATTTTTTGAAGCATCTCATTTTACCAAAGAACGTGAAGCATTAGCATCATTTTTACAGATAACCAATCATTTCGAAGAACTGACAATCCGCTACGACGTAGTAAAAAATATAGCTACCATGCAAAAAATATATATCCGGATGGCCGGATATCATCGAATCTCTTTTTATGGAGAACCTTTGCAAGGGCTTCAAATTCTTGGAATGCTTGAAACACGGAATCTTGATTTTGAACGGGTCATTATACTTTCGTCAAATGAAGGAATATTGCCTGAGGGGAAAACTATGAATTCTCTAATACCCGTGAATTTGAAAAAAGCTTTTGGAATGCCCATATATCGAGAAAAAGATGCCATATTTGCTTATCATCTATATCGATTGCTTCAACGAACCACTGAAAGTTGGCTTGTATATAGTACTGATTCGGATGGTATGGGGAAAGGAGAACCCAGCAGGTTTATTTTGCAAATAAGAGAGGAGCTTGCCCAACGATATTCCAATATCAAAATAACGGAAAAGGTACTTTCTATTCATGGAGAAAATAACGAAACGTGTAATCCTGCAGAGGGCATAAAAACACCTAAAGTAATGCAACGATTGCAACAAATAGCCAGAGAAGGATTCTCTCCCTCGGCATTGAATAAGTATCGGAATTGCCAGTTGCGGTATTATTATGAAAATGTGCTTGGCGTAAAGGAAGAAAAGGGTGTGGTAGAGGATATCGATAATTCTGAATTGGGGACTAAAATTCATAAAATATTAGAGATTATTTTTCAAAAAGACCAATATCCCAATGGAATACTTACGGTTGAAGTACTTCAATTGTATATTGATCACCTCGATGATCTAATACAAGAAAATTTCAAGGATTTTTTTGAGAACGGACACGAACAAGAAGGTCGTAATCATTTTTTAGTAGCCATTGCCAAATCACAAATTGCATCTTTTTTGGAAAAACAGCGTAGCGAGATACAATCGGGAAAACAAATACAAATATTAGGATTGGAAGAAAAGATGGCGTCTGAACTTTGTATAACTGTCGCAGGAAAAGAACAAACGGTAAGGATAGTAGGTACTATAGATCGTATTGATTTGGTAGATGGGAATATACGTATTGTGGATTACAAGTCGGGGAAAGTAAATGCAGCGGATTTGAAAGCTAAAAATATAAATCTGACCGATGGAAAATTTTCGGAAAAATGGTTTCAATTAATGATCTATGTATGGTTGTATTATGAACATACACAGGAAAGGCAACCCATTATACCTGGAATTTATTCGTTGCGCAATTTCGCAGTTTCGTTTATGGAGATGCAATGGAATGAGAAAAAATATATTACTTTCGATGATCTTCCCGATCTTCGAATAGTATTAGAGCAGTGCTTGATTGAAATTTTTGATTCGACTCTTCCTTTTCGAGGAAATAACGATATTAAAAAATGCGACATTTGCCCGTTCAAATCAAGAAAAATATCTAAGTAACTTGCAGAATTGCCGAAATATGTATAATTTTGCACCCTCAAAAATAATAAACGGATGAGAAAAAAAACGCTTATAAAGATATATGAGTATGGCTCGTTTCTATTACTTATAGCAACATGTGTAGTGGCTTTAGCTATAAAAAATCCGTTCTTTACCCTATGGGGGTTAATCCTTTCTTTAGGTGCCCGCTTATTGGCCGAACGGACAAGAAGAATAGAACTTGGAAAAGAAAATGAAATGTTGAAGAATGATTTGCGACGGTTAACTCAATTATTGGGAAAATCTGCTGACAAAGAAGAAAATAAATAACATATAAACTAAAATATAAATTATAAGATGGCAACAACATCGGATATTAAAAACGGTCTTTGTATTGTATTCAATAACGATATTTATTCTATTGTAGAATTTTTGCATGTAAAACCAGGAAAAGGAGCTGCATTTGTGCGTACGAAAATGCGTAGTGTAAAAACAGGTCGTATGTTGGAAAATACATTCCCTTCAGGAGCAAAAATAGATGTTGTTCGAGTAGAAAGAAGACCCTATACATTCCTATATAAAGACGATATGGGGTATAATTTTATGCATACTGAAACATTTGAACAAATTGCTATTCCTGAAGAAATTATCAATGCTCCTGAATTTTTGAAAGAAGGTCAATATGTAGAAATGACTATTCATGCGGATACAGAAACTCCACTTATTTGTGAATTACCTCCATTTGTAGAGATGGAAATAACCTATACTGAGCCTGGTATAAAAGGAAATACAGCAACTAATGCGATGAAAGACGCTACTGTTGAAACCGGCGCTAAAGTACGTATTCCTCTTTTTATAGAACAAGGTGAACGTGTGAAAATAGATACCCGTACAGGAGAATATTCTGAACGTGTAAAATAAAAAAATGAGAGTTCAGTGTGAAAAAAGAATCAAGGCGTGAAAAAAATCACGCTTTTTTTGTTTGTATAAAAAAAAAACATTATCTTTGCACATCTTTTTCAAATAGAGAATACACACACAGTATTTTTTTATTGTTTAACCAAACGGTACCTTATGAATTCAAATGCACTTAAAATAATAACTTTATCTTCATTTTTGATTTGTGGAATCATGTACGGTTCTGCGCAAAATACAAAAACAACTTCTCCTCAAAAAAAATCATACAAACTCAATAACCTAGAAACTATTTTTACTGAAGACGAATCTTCTAATCCTATTTTTGGAGAGCCTATATTGCGAAAACTGAACTCCGATAGCGTCATTTATAATTATACGCAAGGGTATGATGAAGATGAAGGGGTTGAAGATGAAGAAGATATTTTATATGCAAGTTTCGATAATAATGTTATCCACTATCCGAAAGTAGATTTTTCAAATAAGCTAGATACTACACCGATCCCTTTGGTTGATTCAAAAAAGAAACAATTATATGTACATCCTGCGGATACTTATCATTTAAGTTCTCGTTTTGGACCGCGAAGAAAACGTTTTCACTATGGAATTGATTTGGGTATGAAAACAGGAACACCTATTTACTCTGTGTTTGACGGTGTTGTTAGGGTTGCTAAACGGAACAAATCGTATGGAAATTTAGTTGTAGTACGTCATGATAACGGATTGGAAACTTATTATGCGCACCTTTCGAAAATAGAAGTAGAATGCGGGCAAGAAGTAAAAGCCGGAGAAGCTATAGGCCTCGCAGGTAATACGGGCCGTTCTAGAGGAAGCCATTTGCATTTCGAAACGCGTTATTTGGGAGCTGCCATAAACCCTGAAGTATTTATCGATTTTAGCGACGAAGGTAAAAAACTGAAAAATGATACGTTGTTATTAACTGCAAGTTGCTTCAAACATCAACAACGTACTTCGCAATATGCAAAAAATGCACGTCATAACGATAGCAAATATTACCGAGTACGCAAAGGAGATACATTAGGAACGATTGCTCGTCGGAATGGTACTACTATAAAAAGTCTTTGTCGATTAAATGGGTTGAAAACAAATAGTATTATTCGCCCCGGACAACAATTGAAATTACGATAAATTATTTTTCTCTAACACATAAATAAAGAGTATCTGGATATGCGTTTGGATATTATCACTTTATTCCCTAATATGTTGTCTTCGTTTTTTGAAGAGTCTATTCTGAAACGAGCTCAAAACAAGCAATTAGTGGAAGTTTATTTCCATGATTTGCATGAATATTCACAAAATAATTACGGAAGTGTTGACGATTATGCATACGGTGGAGGTGCAGGCATGGTTATTGGGATTGAACCTGTTGTCCTTTGTATCGAAAGGTTGCAGCAAGAACGAGCTTACGATGAAATTATTTATACGGCTCCTGACGGAGAATTGTTTAATCAAAGTAAATCCAATCAATTGTCGTTGAAACAAAATTTAATGATACTTTGTGGACATTATAAAGGCATTGATGAGCGTATTCGGGAACACTTTATTACATTAGAACTTTCTATTGGGAATTATGTGCTTACCGGAGGAGAGCTGGCGGCAGCAGTAATTTCTGATGCTATTATACGGCTTATTCCGGGAGTGCTCACCAACGAAACATCGGCATTATCCGATTCTTTTCAAAATAATGTATTATCCCCACCTGTTTATACGCGTCCGGTTGATTTTCGCGGATGGAAAGTTCCTGATATTTTATTGTCCGGAAACCATGCTAAAATAGATCAGTGGCGTTATGACCAGTCGTTGGAACGGACTCGACAACGTAGACCTAATTTGCTAGACGAATGACAAACCAATTCGAGAGAACTGTGTTTGTAAAGATATATAAATCATAAACAAATAAGATTATGCAAAACGAATTTCGCAAATATGCCGTAAAACATCGCGGCATCAGTAGTACAGCTTTTGATAAATATACGTCTGTCGTAACCAATTATTTAAATCCTACCATTATTGAAGAACGTCAATTGAATGTTGCACAAATGGATGTTTTTTCCCGTTTGATGATGGATAGAATTATATTTTTGGGAGTACCTATTGACGATACTGTTGCTAATGTAATTCAAGCACAGTTATTATTTTTGGAATCGGTAGACAATAACAAGGATATCCAGATATATATAAATTCTCCGGGAGGTATTGTTTATGCGGGACTTGGAATTTACGATACCATGCAATATATCAATCCCGATATCGCAACCATTTGTACCGGATTAGCAGCATCTATGGCATCTGTGTTATTGTGTGCAGGAGCAAAAGGAAAAAGAACGGCCTTGCCTCATGCTCGTGTGATGATTCATCAACCTATGGGAGGTGCTGAAGGCCAAGCAAGCGATATTGAAATTACAGCTCGTGAAATTGGTAAATTGAAGAAAGAATTATATGAAATTATTGGTCGTCATTCCGGACAAGATTTTGATAAAGTTTGGACTGATTCTGATCGAGATTACTGGATGACTGCTGTAGAAGCTAAAGAGTATGGTATGATAGATGAAGTGCTTACTCGATAATTCAGTTGAATATATTTTTTCTTATAGTGTAGTTATCAATCATTAATATCATTATGAAAATAAAAATCATCAATAGTTCACACCACGCTTTACCGAATTACGAAACACCTTTATCTGCAGGAATGGATATTAAAGCTTTTTTACCCGAAGGAAACATTGTATTGAAACCATTGGGACGTGCTTTAATAAAGACAGGCCTTTTCATTGAATTGCCAGAAGGCTATGAGGCACAAATGCGCCCCCGTAGCGGACTGGCTCTTAAAAAAGGAATCACCTTGTTAAATTCACCGGGAACTATAGATGCAGATTATCGAGGCGAAATAGGTATCATTTTAATAAATTTGTCTGGAGAGGACTTTGTTGTTAATGATGGAGAACGTATTGCCCAAATGGTTATAGCCAGACATGAAAAAGCAGAATGGCAACAAGTTGAAATATTATCCGAAACACAACGAGGGGCAGGTGGTTTTGGCCATACAGGCATTATATAACATAAAATACATATAGATTTACGGCGAATTTTCTTAAATGAAATTTTAAGACAGCTTGTACATCATTTGAAAAAAATGCACGCTTTTGGAAAAATAGTAATGGTGATGTTGCAATGGATACTTGCTATCCATTGCAGTTTACCTCAAAGTAATAAAACAATGACAGTAATAAAACAATTTGTATTCAATCATTTCGAAGTAAACACATTTATTGTTTGGGATGAAACAAAAAATTGTATAATTATCGATGCGGCTATGAATACGGAAGCCGAAAATAAGAAGATGGCTGGCTTTATTAGTGAAAATAATTTGAAGCCTGTAGCTATTTTATTGACTCATGCACATATTGACCATGTAGCGGGATTGCGGTTTGTGTGTGATACATACCAACTACCTGTTACAATGCACATCGACGGAAAACAATTTCTTCAACAATCTGAAACATATGGTACTGCTATGGGATTTCATACTAAAACTATGAATGATTTGCAAATTGTGAGTATTCAGGATGGAGATAAAATTGTTTTTGGAAATTCCGAACTAGAAGCTCGGTATGTACCGGGTCATGCTGCAGGAAGTATGGTATATGTACTTCGTGACAGAAAAGTGGTTTTCACAGGAGATGTTTTGTTTTGCCAAAGTATTGGAAGAACCGATTTGCCAACAGGTGATTACGATTTATTAATAGATAAATTGAATACATGCGTTCTTTCTTTAGATAATGATTATGAAGTATTGCCCGGACATGGGCCTAGTACCACTATTTTGAATGAAAAACTACATAATCCGTTTTTAAAATAAGACTCCTTTATTCCGCACATAACCCTCCGCTAGATGTATGTGGATTGAAAAAAGATATTATTATTGTAATAGTTTCAAAAATACCGGGGGTATTTGGGTTTCAAATTCTAATGGATATTTTGTAATGGGATGTTGAAAACACAATTTATAGGCATGCAAGGCAAGCCTTCCAATAGGGTCTTTGGTACTTCCATATTTAAAATCTCCAACTATGGGATGATTCAAATCTTGCATATGTACACGGATCTGATTTTTTCGACCGGTGTCCAATTTTAAATCGACAAGGGAGTATTCGTTTTTACGTTTCAATGTTTTATAGTGGGTTGTAGCTAACTTCCCTCCGTTGTTAGTAGGGCAAGAGTAGGTAACAAACATTTTATTATCCTTGAGCCATGACTCTACTATATCATAATCTTTTTCCATATATCCTTCTACAATCGCTATATACCGACGTTCGTTTACTGTAGTTTTCCAATCTTCTTCGAACAGTAAACTAACCTGTTTATCTTTAGCAAATATCATCAATCCCGAAGTATTTTTATCCAATCGATGTACTGTATGGGCTCGACAGCGTTGTTTCGAAAATTCAAAATAATTGTTTAATACCGATTGTATTGTTTCTTCTCCTGGTGTAGGACTGTTAGATAAAATACCTTCTCGTTTTTCTACTACAACTAAGTAACGATCTTCATAAATAATACGAATCCATTTATTAGAAAATTTTCGACGTTCTTTTGTATTGTCAATTTTGATG
>CAYYUE010000080.1:0-9904 GCA_964474745.1 uncultured Bacteroidaceae bacterium
GTTGTCCCTATTAGTTGGGAGATTTCCATAAAGGTTACTGTTTTATTAGTAATTACGATGATTGTAAAACTGATTGTGGAAAAAGGCATTCATTTACATCTCAAGGCTTATCCGAATAAGAAATTTTATTTCTTATTTATGGCGACATATGTATTATATGCGATTAGTTTAATTTATACCGAAAATACTCAAGTCGGATGGCAAAATTTGGAAAAAAAACTATCCTTTCTAATATTCCCTTTGTTTTTTATACTTTCAGATCTTTCTTATTTAACCAAAGGACGCAGTAAAATTATTGTGTACAGTTTTGTATGTGGGGTACTTTTGTTTTTTGCGGCCAATTTATTATGGGCGTTGTATGATTTTCTGTTTTTTCATGCTCCGTTAAGTCGTTTTTTGGATCCTGGAATTACTCAAATACACCATGTGCACCATACCTATATGTCTATGTATATATGCTTTGCCATAGCCTTTTGTTTTATTGAATTATTTTCGTGTAGTAAAAAAGAATATGGTAAAATAATGTTTTTATGCTCTTGTTTGCTCTTGTTTCCTATATTTGTAGTTTTAACCGAGTCTCGTGCAGGTATTTTAGGCATGGCAATGTTGTTTTTTCTTTTGTTGTTATGGTTGTTTTTCATCAAGAAAAAATATCTTATGAGTAGCCTTGTTGTGGGTGTTTTTATAGTGGAGATTATAGCGTTGATATTATTGTTCCCGAGTGGATTTGATAGAGTGTTACAAACCCAAAAAACACTTACCGAAGAAAATCAAAAAGAAGATGCTAGAGTTACTATTTTACGTTCGGGAATGCAAGTTGCTAAAGATAACTGGCTTGTAGGAGTAGGAGTAGGAGACCGTTACGATGCGCTTCAGAGGCAATATGAAAAGGATTCCTCGAGTGTCTTTAATTTGGGTTATAATACTCATAACCAATATGTAGACACCATAATAAGTATTGGGATAATGGGTTTGTTAACGTTGTTTAGCTACTTTGTAGTTCCTATTATACTTTGCATTCGAAATAGAAAGTGGAATTTCTTATTTTTATCATTCATTTTTTTAATTGGATTCAATGCCCTATTTGAAGCTATTTTTGAAACACAAATCGGAATTTTATTTTTCAATTTTCTATTCTGCCTTCTTTTTCATTGTTGTTTTATTGCAAATAAAAAGACCGAGGCTGTTGAATAAACAGAAAATGAAGTATTACGTATTGCAAATAGAAGGATTTAAGAATGGCATGATCCGTTTTTCCATAGGATAGGAAGAGAATTTTTCCCCATCCCCATTTCTTAAAAATAGTTTTATTATTCAACAATATCTGTCCGGTTTTATTAATCCGCAAAAGATATACTCCATTGCTTTTCTATTGTAAACGCCATATGCATTTCCTCTTCTTTTTAGAGGATTAAGCGTTATATCGAGGTCAATATAATCCGTCTTTTATTACACTGCTACAATTCCTTTTATGTGGGGGAGAGGATCGTATCCTATCAATTCGAAATCTTCGTATTCGAAACTGAAAATATCAGTTCTGTTCGGATTTATTTTCATGATAGGTAATACGCGAGGTGTTCTCGAGAGTTGTAGACGGACTTGTTCCAAATGATTGTTGTAGATGTGTGCGTCGCCTAATGTATGTACAAACTCTCCATATTGAAGCCCGCAAACTTGAGCAATCATCATCGTAAACAAAGCATATGACGCAATATTGAACGGGACACCCAAAAATATGTCGGCAGAACGTTGATAAAGCTGACACGAAAGTTTTCCGTTCGCTATATAAAATTGGAATAGAATATGACATGGAGGAAGTGCCATTTGATCTATTTCGCCCACATTCCATGCAGATACTAATAATCGTCGAGAATCAGGATTGGTTTTAATTTGCTCGATTAGTTGGGTAATTTGGTCTACATGTTTTCCATCCGCACACCCCCATGAACGCCACTGTTTTCCATAAATAGGCCCCAAGTTCCCATTCAAATCAGCCCATTCATCCCAAATTCTCACTTTATGATCGTGTAAATATTGAATGTTGGTGTCGCCGCGTAAAAACCAAAGCAACTCATAAATAATGGATCGTAAATGTAGTTTCTTTGTTGTCAACAGTGGAAAACCTTTATTTAAATCGAATCGCATCTGATATCCGAAAATACTACGAGTTCCGGTTCCGGTTCTATCGCATTTCTCATTCCCTTTATCCAATACGTCTTGCAATAAATTAAGATACTGTTTCATGTGTTATACGGTTATATGTTTTGAGGAGCCATCGATGCCCCAATATAAATGACTCGATTCTCTAAAAACCTCATTTTTACATATAAAATAAGGTGCTTTCTTCTTGTAAAATTCCTGCAAAGATACGATTTTTGAATGAATAGTCTGATTGTGATCTAAATTGCCATCATCTAAAGAAATATTGTAGAAAAACAAGCATCTCTATAAAGTAGAAGAAAACCCTACAAATATAAGTTTGCTTTGAGTTGGATTATGTAAAGTAAGGACGCAACTTAATATCTCAAATCAGCCCTTATACGGCTTAAACTTACGGGAGTGATTCCTAAATACGATGCAAGGCATTCCAATGGTATTCTTTGCAGCAAATTAGGATTGTTTTTTAGGAGAGCTTTATATCGCTCCGATGCTGTGGTAAACAATAATGGGATAAGTCTTTCTTCTGAGCGTAGAAACTCTGATTCGGCAAATTTACGTCCCCAATTCGCAATATGTATATCTTCTTTAAACAGTAGATATAAATCATTTCGTTTCAGCATATATAAAATAGAGTCTTCCATAAGTTCTATTGTTTCATAACCTTGTTCATTATTAACGTAGCTCTTTAGGGAAACAATAGTAGCTCCCTCTTCTCCAATCCAAAAAGTTATTTCCTTTTCATGATTGGTAACATAGGCTCTGGCAATTCCTTTCTCAATGAAAAACACATTTTTCTCTATTTTTCCGGCTTTCAATATGCAATGGCCTTTGGGGTATGTTTCTTTCGATAAACAATTGATAAGTTTATCTTTTGAAGATTTTGGTATTTGATATATATTATCTATTATTTCAAGGATATCCATAAATAGTTTTACTGTAATTATATTGCAAAAATACTACAATCTAGTGTATTAGAAGAAAAATAAGTCCCAAAAAATCTTTGAGGGTCATTTCTTATCAAATGTAAAGAGAAACATTGGATATAGTGAGTAATTTTGCAATCCGAATAATAATAATTATAGTATATATGAATTGGATTATATTGGTTGTAGCGGGGCTATTCGAAGTTTGTTTTACTTTTTGCTTAGGTAAAACCAAGGAAGCTGAAGGAAGAGAATTTTATTTGTGGGGATTAGGGTTTATCATTTCCGTAATTTTGAGTATGTATTTATTGGCAAAAGCATCACAAACGTTGCCGTTAGGTACAGCTTATGTTGTTTGGACCGGAATAGGGGCCGTTGGTACTGTGTTGCTGGGTATTCTATTCTTTAATGAGCCTGCAACATTTGGAAGGTTGTTTTTTATTACAACATTAGTCATCTCTATAATTGGATTAAAAATAGTATAAATAGAAATACCTTTTTTACTACTTTTTCGGTTACAGAAAATACATTTCATAAGACTTGCGTTTGTAAGGGTTTGCGCTCGATTTCAGGTGCAAGAGGGAACACGATTCCGAAAAGCGGCCTTGATACAGACGTTTTTACGCATGCAACGGTACTTCATAAATACAAGACAGCCTCCGTTTCCGGAAGCTGTCTTGCTTATAAACAACAGAAATTCTGTTTGTTGTAGTCTTGAAAATAATGCAGGTGCAAGAGGGTACAGTACCCACCAGTACTTTCATAATTCCAATAATTGTTTTCCTTTTTTAAAGTATTCTTTAAAGTCTTTGATTAATGTATAGCCAACCGCAGCGTCTCCCATTCCATATGTAATTGAGATGCCTCCTTTTATTTTATCATTGTTTTCTTCTTGTTCCCAATTATAAGGATCTTTATACGGTTTTTTGTCAAACTCAATCATCCAACCTTTTGAAGCGCAAAAAAATAAAAAATGTACATAGTCCACGTAATATATTTTACCTTCATATTTAAACAGTATATGATAACGCAAATCCTTATCATCTTTCATAAGAGAAGGCAACGTAATGACATCTTTATTCACATCTGATTTGTATATAATTTTTTCGTTGCCTTGAATGTAGACAAAATAAACGTCAAAGTTATTATTCAGTTCTTGTTCTTTTCCTTCTTTTATAAAACAAATTGTTATTCCGCTTGTTTGTCCTATTGCAAAAATTGAAATAACGATAAACAATATAAAAACATTCCACTTTTTCATATTTACCTCCCTAATGTTTTAAATGAATTTATAGGAAATGAAGCTTTAACTCCACTACCGTTGTATATATATACGCTACCGTTCCCTGCTCCAAATACATAATGATTTCCTGTAAAAGACGAACGGGTTGCTGCATTTTGAATGTCTCCGGGTTCTCCATTTTTTCCCCATGAGCTTGGCTTTTGCTTCAATCCACGACCATTTATTTCTCCGCTTGGATGAGAATGGAAGGTACTGATTGCCGTTACTATTTTTGAGGCATCCTCCGGGTTTTGTCTATCCGTTAGATCTATCTCGGCATCTTCTAAACCTGTCCATGTCTTACCGGGCTTAGCCCAAGAAATAAAGGGATTTCCATTTTCATCTCCAAAAACACCTCCTCCATATTCTCTAAAAGGGTCTTTTGCATCCATTTCAATTACTAAGCTCATTTCCTTACGAACACTAAGAGAAGGTAATTCAACCGCCGAAGTTACAGCGTTCACCGAAGTTGTTCCTCCTTTTTTATTAGTTTTGCTTATTTCTTTGGCCTCTGATGAATTAGGCACTATATAGATTTTCCCATCGTCTATTCCGTCAGTACCAAGATACTTTGCTTCCTGATCATAAAAATCACCATCCAGCATTCCTGTAGGATCGACTCTTGTAATGGGATTATTAGAACAATATATATACGGACTTTGCCAGGGTTGCTCATCAGCTTTGGGGTCAACGCTTAAGAACCCTATACTAGGCCAATGATAACGGGCGCTATAGTAGTAATACCCCGTTTGCTCACTGTTATTTTCTTTATTTCTAAGGTGTTCGCGAATGCTTCGCAATTCTTCATCCCGTTCCTTACCGGTAAAGGTAAACCGTTCATTATAATTAGAAGAACGTTGATTTACCAGAGGATCCCCGAAAGGAGCATAACGCAGGTGCTGCACAGGAGCACCGCTTGCATTCGTAATCCAGCTTGCACCACCCAAATGATCCGAATGGAAGAAATACACCTCCCTTTCAGGGCCCTGATTTGTTGCATAGCCTGCAAGATTACCCAGGATGCTTGCCTTCAATTCCACGGCAAAACTCACAATACGCGGTACAGCAAAGACATTCGTATTCATTTCAGATTCATATGCACCCGAGAGGCTCGTAATATAACAGTTTCCTTCCACGTCCTCCGTTTCCTGTTGCCAGGATTCACTTTCATCGAAATTTTTGATGTATTCTTGCGTCATATAATAGAACAAATCGGTGGCGTTGCCACTTAATGTCGAGTTGTTTCCTGCAAAGCCGCTTCCGAATCCGCCGGTACCGATTTTCGAACCGATCCGTTGATCTCCCGCATAGTAATGTTTGGTATAACCCTGAGGTGTAGCCACCAAATAGGAATGAGTATATAGAGGACTGATGCTTACCAATTTTGTTTTTTTTCAACTGCAAAGATACGTTAAAATTGTTACACAAACGCTTTATTATAGTTAAATCTACTTTTTTTGTGTGTAACACGAAGAAAATTTGATTACACAAGGCTTTAAAATACCGTTTGCAGTGTTTGCATCAGTAGCGTTGAATTCCATTTCGCGTACCTCATTTCGTACTTATTTTTTTACAATAGATACACTTCATATAAGTTTGATTTTCAATAAAAAATAACGATAAAAAAGCGCCATTTGGTACAACACTCGGTAAATGGAATTTGAAAACGAGCTTTTTAGCTTATAAAATGTAAGAGAAAGTATGTATACATACCTTCTCTTACAGGAGTATTGATTTTTCTTTTTCTTGATTTTGAATGGGATACACTCTTCGTTGCGAAAAAGCGCCATTTGGTACAGTACCAGTACCTACTCTACCACTCAGAATATATCAATTATTGGTTCTAGATCAATTGTAGACGGAAGTGTAGAAATAGTAATATTTGCAAATTTCTTTTTTAGTGCATTTAATTCATCCCGATCTCCCGCAAATCCTTGCCAATCTATATACCTTAGTTCTTTAAATTCAGAAAGAGTTTTAGGTACTTCCATTATTCTATTATCACCTATAAAAAGATTCTTTAATGATGGCATACAAGATAATCCCATGGGAAAATGTTCCATTCCACATTCGTCGAGAAACAAAAACTGCATATTCACATTTTTGCACAAAATAGTATCATCAGTCGAATAATATTTATTTCCTATAAATCGGAAACATTCTAAACCTTCAAGATATTGGATTCCAATAGGAAGCCCATTTAAACGATTATCAGATATATCCAAGTATTTTAAATTCACATTCTTGTAATCGATTAAAAATCGATACATCCCTGTATTTGATAAATTCAAATATTTCAAATTCTGGAGCGCTGAAAATTCCGGTGGTATAAACTCGATTTGCATATTGGTAAATTCAAGACGCTCAAGATGATTCAATAATTGTATATTCTTCGATATATAACGAATATCAGAATTACTAATTCGCAAAGACTTTAATTCTTTACATTTACTTAAAAGAAAGAACAACGAATCCAAATTTACCCCATAAATGTGATATATATTCAATTCTTTGATTGTTGGAAATGCTGAAACTATTTCCAGAATAGAAAAGCCCTCGTTTCCTTGAACATTCAGAATCTCAATGTTTTTGAATTTCTTCAGTTCATTGATAGACGGTACAATCTTAAAAATACTTTTAGTATTAGTTAACAATAATTCGTGAATACTATCTTTCGGTATTTCTGAATTACCATTATAATCATCATAATAATAAGCTTTTTGATCCTTCTTTATTTTTTTTGCAAATTCTCTTCCTAAATAGGAATAGCTCCAATCTCGATCTTGAGATAAAACACTGAAGGTCGCTAACAATAAAGATATTAATATAAATCGTTGTTTAACAGTCATCTGATTACATTTTTAATAATTTATAATTTTTTACCTGTAGGAGTTATGAATGGAGATAGAAATACACTGGATTTCATTACTGCTTTGGTTCTAAACCGAGTATTCGCATTATAAATATAGGCATTACTTCCTCCTGTTGGGTAATCAAAAACAACACCAATTTTAGCGCCTCCAAATAATCGATCTCCTCCTAAAGTAGGAGGATGAGCCATTCCATCTTTCAAATTGTGCGTATGTCCTATTACGCTAAGTTCATTCGGAAAGATTGCTGTATTTCCTTTCTCACCAATTTTCTCTTTAGACTGAAATTTTAAACTTCCATCAATGTTTCCATCTACCTTAGTTATATCAGTTGCTGATTTGTAGAATAATGCTACATTTTCGTTTGTTTCGGGATTTGTATATATAAGAGCTCCATGTTCGTTATGATTATTACCATTACCATAATCATACAAATCTTTTAACATTTCTCTTTGATCTAGTGATGGCATTTCAACAGGATCGTTCAAATTACTCTGAGCAACTCCTTTTTCATAATTATCAGCTTTTACCTTGGTAGCGTCACTACCATACACTAAATATACTTTGTCATCATTATTTTTATCTCTACCTATAACTGTTCCATTTTCACCTACATACCATCCATCCAGCATTCCTGTAGGATCGATTCTTGTAATGGGATTATTAGAACAATATATATACGGACTTTGCCAGGGTTGCTCATCAGCTTTGGGGTCAACGCTTAAGAACCCGATAGCAGGCCAATGAAATCGTGCACCGTGATAATAATACCCCGTCTCTTCATCCCGTTCCTTACCGGTAAAGGTAAACCGTTCATTATAATTAGAAGAACGTTGATTTACCAGAGGATCCCCGAAAGGAGCATAACGCAGGTGCTGCACAGGAGCACCGCTTGCATTCGTAATCCAGCTTGCACCACCCAAATGATCCGAATGGAAGAAATACACCTCCCTTTCAGGGCCCTGATTTGTTGCATAGCCTGCAAGATTACCCAGGATGCTTGCCTTCAATTCCACGGCAAAACTCACAATACGCGGTACAGCAAAGACATTCGTATTCATTTCAGATTCATATGCACCCGAGAGGCTCGTAATATAACAGTTTCCTTCCACGTCCTCCGTTTCCTGTTGCCAGGATTCACTTTCATCGAAATTTTTGATGTATTCTTGCGTCATATAATAGAACAAATCGGTGGCGTTGCCACTTAATGTCGAGTTGTTTCCTGCAAAGCCGCTTCCGAATCCGCCGGTACCGATTTTCGAACCGATCCGTTGATCTCCCGCATAGTAATGTTTGGTATAACCCTGAGGTGTAGCCACCAAATAGGAATGTGCATATAAGGGTATGTTGCTTACGGATTTCATGGGTTGTTTTTACGTTGCAAAGATACGGATAATTTATTGATTATGAAATATTTTATTGTTAAAAACCATTGTATTTACGTGCTGTACAACCGCAGGCAACTTTCCAATACCATATGGCTTTTGCTATAACTAAGAGTTTTCCGGGTTAAGCGTTTGAGATGGGAACGCAACGTTAGGTTGTGCCGTTCGATGTGGTTGGTGCAATGGCGGTGGGTTTTGTGTAATGATTTTGGAATAAGATATTTATACAGGTTCAGTTCGTCGGTGCAGATGCGTTTGGGGGCAAGAGCCGGTACACTATCTACGAGTTTCCGTAGGTTTTCTTTGGTTCTGCGCCCTACGCAAAGATGTATGATGTGTTTTGTGTTGGGATTGAAGGCATACATCACCCATGTTTCGTTGGATTTGTTGCCGCAGAAAGTACGGAGTTCGTCTATTTCATAGGTTTGGTTTGTTTCTGTAAAACAGGGTGTGGGTATGGCCTTGGCTAGGCGCAGGATACTCCGTTGTACGCTGGATTTGGCGATATGCAACAATCTGGAAATATTGCTGATGCCGCAGCCTTCGTTGTTGAGCAGACGGATCCATTGGTATTGGGTTTGGGTAATTGCACGTTTGGTGTAGCGGGCTTGGAAATACCGTTTACAGTGTTTACATCGGTAGCGTTGAATTCCATTTCGCGTACCTCTTTTCGTACTTATTTTTTTACAATAGATACACTTCATATAAGTTTGATTTTCAATAAAAAATAACGATAAAAAAGCGCCATTGGGTACAACACTCGGTAAATGGGATTTGAAAACGAGCTTTTTAGCTTATAAAATGTAAGAGAAGGTATGTATACATACCTTCTCTTACAGGAGTATTGCTTTTCCTTTTTATTGATTTTGAATGGGATACACTCTTCGTTGCGAAAAAGCGCCATTTGGTACCGTACCGTACCCGATTACCGCAAACTAAAACTTACATAAACACTATCATCTAATGTTACTTTTCTATCTAATTCATAAGGATCATCTGCATTATAACAAACAAAATTTAATTTTTCTCTCATAATTGCTTTTTTTATATCATCTCTTTCTTTTTCTGTAAATCCAATCTTTTTAAAGTTAACATAAACAATTTCCCCTCTTAAAGTGTAACAAATACTAAATCTAATAGAATTTTTACTCACTACTGATTCATAACGTTCTTCTGAGATTACTGTTTTTATTCGCTTTTCTATCTCTTTAGATAACTTTTCCCAGCAATCATTTGAATAAAAAGTTTTCAAAGAAATATAATTTACCGTATCTATTTGTGATA
>CAYYUE010000081.1:0-9694 GCA_964474745.1 uncultured Bacteroidaceae bacterium
ACATAATCGTTAATTATCTGTCGCATGATATGATATAATCAAGTAAAAAAAATGAAATTATGAGTCGATTACATTACTGCATATCCATTATTGCATTTTTTTTATTATTCCTATATGGTTTACAAACAGTAGCACAAGAATCATCTCGTTTGGTTCGTTTTGCCACTGTAATAGATAATGATACGGTTCCATTGTACAAATTAAAAGAAGTTACTATCATATCATCTCGGGATCTATTAACAGCGGAAGAAATTCGAAAAAACAAAAAACTGATTCGCAATGCTAAAATAGTACTTCCTTATGCCAAAATGGCCAATGCCAAACTTATGGAACTGAATAACCGAATGGAAAAATTATCTGGAAAAGACAGAAAAAAATTTATCAAACAAGCTGAAAAAGAAATAGAAGTACAGTATGGAAAAGAGTTGGAAAAAATGACTTTTTCTCAAGGGAAACTATTAATAAAGCTTATCGATAGAGAAACAGGAAATTCATCATATATATTGGTACAGGAACTTCGAGGCAGCTTTCGAGCATTCTTCTATCAAGCATTTGCCAAAATATTCGGATATGACCTAAAGTCAAAATACGATCCTTATAACAATAAAAATGACGAACTTATAGAACGTATTGTTCGTTCCATAGAACTCAATAAAATATAACATGCGCTACGGTTTTTGTATATTACCCGCCATCCCCATGCGAGTCGAACCTTCCGACAAATCGGAAATGGTATCGCAACTTATATTCGGTGACATTTTCATCATCTTAGATGACTTGGAAAAATGGATCCAAATTCAAAGCACATTCGACCAATACCAAGGTTGGATCGATAAAAAACAATACCTTGAGTTAAAAGACTCAGAGGAAATCGAGAAAATTTGCAACTGGAACCATATGGTAATGACTCCCGTTGCTTCTGTTACATGGAATGGGAATACTCTCTGGATCCCTATGGGCAGTAAATTACCAAGCGAAGAGAACATCCTTTTATCTGGTTTCCATCTGGAACAACATATCACAGAACCTATGGACATCAACATCGTCAGTACTGCCAAACAATTGCTGGGTGCTCCTTATCTTTGGGGTGGAAAAACTTGTATGGGAATTGATTGTTCGGGACTTACACAAACAGTATTTCGCGTGTGCGGAATAAAACTACCTCGCGATGCTTCAGAACAAGCCACTCAAGGAATACCTATACATTCAATAACGGATGCGAAAATCAATGACCTGCTCTTTTTTAAAAATACAAACGAAAAAATCATTCATGTAGGAATTTATTTAGGAAACAACGGCATTATTCATGCTTCGGGCTACGTACGCATCGACACAGTGGATGCTACTGGTATATATAATAAAGAAATCCAAAAATACACACACCAACTCGCTTGCATTCGCAGGTTCCCATAAATATTTCTAAATCAAACCCTATTTTCTCGTAAATATTTAAATTCATAAGCATTCTCCTGCACTCTATGTAGAGAATTACATACTTTATATAAAGACCAATCTAAAAATAGCTGCAGATAAGAAGATGTAAACCTATAACTTATCGTATTGGAATTATAAGTCTATGAAATATTATACTTATGTATGGGAAAATCAATGCAGTTTTTCGCGTTTCAACAAATAAGGTTGTAATATTTGATGAAAACCCAGATGAACATCTACAGGTATATAATCAATACCATATTGAATAGCACGCCTCTTAAACAATTCCGTTTGTTTATACATCGTTTCACGATATTGTTTTGCAATAGTTGTCGGATGAATTTTTAACTTCAAATCGCTTTCCATATCAATAAAATAATACGGTTTATTTTCATATTCCAAGTTCAATTCTTTACTTTTATCGAACGTATGAAACAACAATACTTCGTGCTTGCAGTGACGCAAATGACGCAATGCATCAAATACTTTTTCTTGTTCCAGCGTGGTAACCCATCCATCGGTAAAAATTACAATCAATGACCTTCTACGCATTTTTTCGGCAATTAAATGCAATGGCTCTGCCAGGGATGTTTTTCTGGGAATTGCTTTTTCAGGATCGATAGGTTCTAACAACGGTTCCAATAACTGATACATATACTTTTGATGTATAGCACTGGAACGCACTTCGGTTTGTACATCTATCTTATCAGAAAACAATGTTAAACCGAAAGCATCGCGTTGCTTCTTTAATAACTCAATAAGCACGGCAGCAGCATATACAGAAAAAGTAATTTTGTTCGGATGCTCAAACGAAGGAATTCTATCTAAAGGAAAATACATGGAAGAAGAAATATCCATTACTAATTGGCAACGCAAGTTAGTTTCTTCTTCAAAACGTTTCACAAACAATTTATCAGTACGCCCGTAAAGTTTCCAATCTATATTTCGAGTCGACTCTCCGGTATTATACAATCGATGTTCGGCAAATTCGACAGAAAACCCATGAAAAGGGCTTTTGTGCAACCCCGTAATAAAACCTTCTACAACTTGCCGAGCAAGAATTTCCAAAGTCTTATACGATTCTATTTTATTTTTTTCAAATGCATCCACGTAGTTTATTTCTTTATTATGGAAAAATCAGAGTTTGAAAGACATGCTCCCAATCTCTGATTTTATATCTTTTCTGATAAACACGATTTACAACAGAGCATCCAACTTGGAAGTAAGGGCAGTTTTTGGAACAGCTCCAACGGATTTATCACGTTGTTCCCCTCCCATCAAAAATATAACAGTAGGAACATTACGAACACGATATTTAGCTGCCAAGGCAGGGCTTTCTTCCACATCTACCTTTCCAACAACAGCTTTTCCTTCGTATTCAACAGCAATTTCGTCAACAATAGGAGCCAATACCTTACAAGGCCCGCACCATGTAGCTCCGAAATCCAACAGTACGGGTTTGTCCGACTGCATTACCAATTCATCAAAATTGGTTTCATTTATTGCTAATGCCATAATATATAACTTTTATTTGTTGAATTATTTTTTTGCAAATATACAGAGTTTTCGGGAATAGCGGTATCCTCCCCTTCCACAAAACATCTATTTCTTTGTTTATATGTATATAATATATTCATAACTTGTCAATTACACCGATATAAGTTATTCTTAATAACGGGTTAACGAAACACACATAATTTGCATAATAAACTACTACATTATATCATACATATTCGTTTATGCATTTCCTAATTCCTTATGTATCAAATAAACAAATTAATATTTGCCTGATCGGCACGTTCCATATAAGTAGCAACTCCGCCTACAATAGCTTCGTCCATTAATTCTTCACGTTTCACACTCATTACATCCATCGACATTTGGCATGCTATAAATTCCACACCCTGTTCTAATGCCTGCTTTCGTAACGATTCCAACGATTCTATATTTTTCATTTTCATTACATATCGCATCATACGACTGCCAATACCACACACATTCCACTTCGAAAGCTTTAAATGCAACGAATCCGAAGGCATCATCCATGCAAACATTTTACCGAAAATATCTTTTTTAAGATTGGGCTTCTCTGTCTTTTTAATCACATTCAATCCCCAAAAAGTAAAAAATATAGAAACTTTTTTCCCCGTTGCAGCGGCCCCATTAGCAAGTACAAAAGTAGCCAATGCACGATCTAAATCATCACTAAAGAGAATAAACGTTTTTGCCTTCCCGTCGCATGAAGAAGTCGTATGGCAATTTTGCGAAAGTGATTTTTGAACAACAGCTTTATAGAGTCCATTTTTTTCAGTATTACTTAACAACACATTTCCTGTAGTACGGCACCATGCCTCTACATCGCGAGAAAATCCGGGATCGGATGCCGTAATTTCTAATTTCTGTCCTTCCGACAGTTTATCTATTGCTTGTTTTAGTTTCAATATAGGACCCGGACATTGCATACCGGTTACATCCATTTGTAAGGTTTCGTGCGCTGTCGATTTCTCAACTCCGGAAATTTCCCGATTTGGAAAATGTGTATTTATTGGTTCTACCGACATAGAATAGGTTCGATATCCTCCCGACACATTTTTTATATTGGAAAAACCATGTCCGTTCAGTATTTTCAGTGCCACATATCCTCGATATCCAGTTGCACAAAAAAGATAAACAGGTTTATCGGTAGGTATCTCAGAAAGCCTGTCCCGAAGTTCATCCAAAGGTATATTCATCGCATTGGGCAAGCTTCCCAATTGATATTCTTCCGGCGTACGCACATCAAGTATATACAATGTATTAGGGTCCAATTTCAAGATTTGGCTCCACGAAACAACTTGTAAAGAACCATTTATAATATTATTCGCAACATATCCTGCAATAGCAATAGGATCTTTTGCGGATGAAAAAGGGGGTGCATAAGCATGCTCCAATTGCATCAGATCCTGTACGGTACCAGAATGCTTAATAACCAAGGCCGATTGATCAATACGTTTATCTACTCCCTCAAATCCGACACATTGAGCTCCATATAACCTGCCGGTTTTAAGATCAAATGTCAATTTCGTAGTAAAATTAGAAGCATGCGGATAGTAACCTGCATGCGACATAGAATGAGTTGTAGAGGACTGATACGGTATTGCATATCGAGTCAAATAATTTCCAGACAATCCGGTAATTGCAACCATCATATCAAATACTTTCACTATAGCAGTACCTATAGCTCCTTCGTACTTCTGGTTATTTCCCATTACCATATTATCAGCAGCAATACGTCCTTGGCGATTGGCAGGATTAGCTAAATAATTAAGCCATGGTTTTCCCGTTATAGGATGAGGATATTCAATAGCATCTCCTATGGCGTATACATCCTTAGCCGATGTTTGTAAATAGGAATCAACCCATATCCCTCCCGTCTCTCCTATTTTCAATTGCGATCTCTCAGCCAACATACTATTGGGTCGAACACCTGTAGCGAACACAACCATATCGGTTGCTATGGCTTCGCCGTTTTGTAATAATACAGACAATTGAGATTCGTTTCTATCGATATGTGAAACCGTTTGCCCTAAATATAATTTTACTCCTTTCTCACTTAGATAATGATGTAAATGTGCCGCTATAGAAAAATCAACCTGAGAGAGTACTTGAGGTTGCATTTCTATGATAGAAGTCTCGATTCCTAACCCGTACAAATTCTCAACCATTTCCAACCCGATAAAACCGGCCCCTACTATACACGCTTTGCGGACCGTTCGCGTTTCTAAATAGTTCTTCATTTTATCGGTGTCATCTACAGTTCTCATTGTAAAGACAGCAGGATTTTCAATTCCTTTTATTGGGAGTTTCGCCACATAGGCACCTGGTGATAGTAACAATTTATCATATGTTTCCAAATAGGCATTGCCGTCTTTCCGTTGAACGGTTACCGTTTTTTTTTGAATATCTATAGCAATCGCTTCATTTTCTACACGAACATCAATATGGAAGCGTTTTTCAAAAGAAGAAGGCGTCTGTACAAACAATTTATCTCGTTCGGGTATCACGCCTCCTATGTAATAAGGTAAACCACAATTCGCGTACGAGATGTATTTTCCTTTTTCTAATAAAATAATTTCGGCGTTTTCGTCGATTCTACGAATTCGAGCTGCGGCCGTAGCGCCTCCTGCTACTCCACCAATAATGACATGTTTCATAATTATTCTTCGTTTATACATGTATAAACGAAGAATTCTATATAATGTTTATCGAGAAAACAGCAACGTATTTCCTACCTTGAGGCCATTATTTTATGCTGTCAGAATATGATTATGATGTTGCTAAAATAATAACCCAAAATGAATATTTATTTCTTATCTAACAGAAAAATAGGAACGTTCAAGTATAGAAATTATAATGCGAAAAAAGATAATATTTAGTATAATGTCGGCGTTTTTTAATGTAATGTAAGAATGCATATTCTTGAATAACCCAGTTGCAGAGAGAAAACAGATAGTCCAATTATAACATAACAATATGGAAACAGGTATAAAGGTACTCATCATAGACGATGAAATCCAATTGAGAACACTGCTTGCACGAATTATTTCGCTGGAAGGATACGAAGTTATTCAAGCGGATAGCCTTGCAAATGCAAAAAAACAAATTCTAAAAAATCATCCCGACATTGTACTCTGCGACGTTTTCCTCCCCGATGGAAATGGTGTGGATGCCATTAGCCAATTAAAAGAATTGATGCTTAATGGTGAGATTATCATGCTAACGGCACATGGCAATATCTCTGATGGCGTAAAAGCCATTAAAAACGGGGCTTATGACTATCTGACCAAAGGCGATGACAACAAGCGTATTGTGCCGATGCTTGCCAATACTACCGAAAAGTTGATGTTGAAAAAGAAACTCAGCACATTGGAGTCGCTGATCGATAAGAAATATTATACCTTTGATTCCATCATAGGAAATTCCAATATTATACGGAAAACGGTGGATCTGGCGAAAAAGGCAGCTCCTACCGATACGGCGGTGCTCCTCACGGGTGAAACCGGAACCGGAAAAGAAGTATTCGCCAATGCCATTCATCAAGCAAGCGGACGAAATCAAAAACCTTTCGTGGCAGTTAATTGTGGTGCTTTGAGTCCGCAACTACTAGAAAGTGAGATGTTCGGCTACAAAGCCGGGGCTTTTACGGGTGCCACAAAAGACAAAAAAGGGTTGTTCGAACAAGCTGACAAAGGTACGATGTTTTTAGACGAAATCGGAGACATGCCTATAGACCTACAAGTAAAACTGTTGCGCGTACTCGAAACCGGAGAGTTTATTCCGGTAGGCGACACTAAAATCACAAAAGTAGATGTGCGTATTGTAGCAGCAACAAACTGTCACCTGAAAAAACAGGTAGCACAAGGTAAATTTCGCGAAGATCTTTACTATCGGTTGTCGGTGTTCAGCATAGAAATCCCTCCTCTTCGCGATCGCGGCGACGACGTAGTTCTTTTAGCAAAGCGTTTTATCGAAGGATTCAAAGCTAAAATGAATAAAACCATTACCGACATCGACGATACTTTTTTTCAGACTCTGAAACAATATTCATGGCGAGGAAACATCCGTGAATTACGTAACACAATGGAACGTAGTGTTATCCTTGCTTCCGAAAATCGTTTACAAGCTGCTGATCTACCACTGGAAATACGAATGATACAAACCAACCAAAACAACACAATGGAGTTGGCTGCTGTAGAAAAACAACACATGATCAAAATACTTTCCTACACCTCAGGAAACAAAACAGAGGCAGCTCGTTTGATGAAAATCGGACTGACTACACTGTATCGGAAAATAGAGGAATACGGAATTGATGGGGAGCTAAAAGAAATTTACGAATAACCAGATTCAAATTCCGATAATAACCCAATAGTTCCTGAAAATATATAATATAAAATCATATTAAAACACAATGGAAATAGTTACCATTCTTATATTGTTAAACGGACTTTTTGCAATGAGCGAAATAGCACTAATAAGTTCGCGAAAATCAAACCTTTCCATGGATGCAAAAAAAGGCAGCATCCATGCATAAACAGTCTTGAAACTTATCGAACAGTCCGACCGTTTTCTTTCCACAGTTTAGATTGGAATTACACTGATCGGTATTCTTACGGTTTTTTATTCGGGAGCAACCATTGCAGGCGATTTTTCTGCAATACTTGAAAAATGGGGAATGAACCCTTTTTATGCACATCCCGTAGCACAAACAATAATTGTGCTTTAGTAACCTTCGTTTCCATTGTATTTGGCAAATTGGTTCCTGAAAGAATTGGAATGAATGCCGCCGAAAAAATAGGAAAAATAGTTTCCAGCCCAATACTTTTTCTCTCATCGATAGCAGCTCCGTTTGTATGGATACTTTTCAAGACAACAAACACAATAAACAAAGATTGCAAGATTACAGTATCATACAATTGAACGTTTACAAAAAAAGTTTTATAATTCCGAAATAATCATTTTCGGACACGGAAAATCAGACAGCATCGAATTATTACAATATACTATTAAAGAACTATTAAAGTAAAATTAAAAATCTACGTCAAAATGTCAATTGTTTAATAATCATCAATTTCCCATAGAAAAAAGAATTTTATTTTGATAATTGGTGGTATAAAGGATAATATTGTACTTTTGCAGCTGAAAATTACCGAATCGTAACCATCTCTCACAAAGACACAAAAGACGGGAAGAAAATAAGTTTTATAAACATAAAGCGCACAATATAATGAAGTTAAATCAACATTTTCAAGATTTTTTTTCGACAGCAAGAACAACTTTCAAAAACACTTTGGCAGAATGTTTATTAGTCGCATTTGCAGTCGTAATTGGTTGTCTGTCTCAAAAAGTACCATCTATAAGATTGGAACAAATCTCTCTTTTTCCAATCTACTTTTTGATTTTAAATATCGTTAATTACCAAACACTTAACAAGAAAACTAGAGGTTTGTATTATGCACTTGGAGTTGTTTTTGTAGGATTATTATTTTTGAAGTTTGAATTAAATCCCATTTTTTATGTTGTAGGGTTGAGTGCTACTATTTTAGCCTTTTTTTCGCATAAATGGTTGAAAAACAATACCGAATTTGCCGAAAATACTGTACGAAATATCTTAACCGCCGCAATAGCTGCAATAGTTACGCTTCTATTTTTTTTGCTTGTATTGGCAATCGAATTTAGTTTGATTTATATGTTTAATATTGAGCAAGTAAACGTTTTCTTTTACACCGCAATGATTGCTTGGGTTGGTATTTTTCCACTTCTATTTTTGATTTTTAACAATGAAAAACTTGTTTTTGATTTCAAAAATCGTTTTCTGAATGCCGTTTTTAATTATCTGTTTACACCAGCCATGATTATCTATGCATTAATTCTGTATCTTTATTTTATCAAAATATTGATTGTATGTGAATTACCAAAAGGAAATATTGCCTATATGGTTTTTGGATTTGTAATATGGGCATATTTGTTAAAATTGATTTATCCGTTATTTCAAAAATCGTATTATCGATTCATATACAAATATTTACCCTATTTTATATTGCCCGCCCTTGTCGTTTTTTGGATAGGTTCTTTGTTTCGAATTCACGAATACGGACTCACAGAATCTCGCGTATATCTGCTTTTGGGTGGAGTTTTTATCACCATTTCTTCATTTTTATTACTCCATCAAAAAACAGGAAAATTTTTATATCTTTCTATTGGATTGATTATTATGCTTTCCGTATTTACATATATACCCAAAATTTCAGCCGTAGATATTGGTATTTACTCCCAAGAAAATAGATTTAAAAATGCACTCAAAGAATTGAATATTAGTCATATTGGCAGTACAACAGTTCTTCCCAATTATGAAAAAACACCTGAAAATATAAGATTGCTTTCTCAATTATATGAATCGTTTTGCTATGTTAGGAATGCTACTCTTAATAAAGGAGACAATGAATATATGAGGAAAAAATATGGAATCTGCACTCCGTTTACTCTTCAAACCATTATGGGAGAAAGTAATTATGCGGCAATACACGAAACAGAAATCGATCTAGAGGATCCAAATCATTACTTCACTTTAAATAATTGTAAAATAGACAATTATAATGAATATTCAGCGATTTATTATTTGAAAAATAACAATCAAGATAAAATCTATTATAAAATAAACTGGGATGAGAGAATATTGAAAATTTGGATTAACAAGAAAATAATATTGGAAGAAAATATG
>CAYYUE010000082.1:0-9553 GCA_964474745.1 uncultured Bacteroidaceae bacterium
TATATGATAAGATTGGAGGAGCTTATCATATGATATTTAAAAAATATGGTATTACATCCGACGAATTTGCGAAAAGTATTGAGTATTACACAGAACATCCGCAGAAATTTCGCTCAATATACGAAAAAGTGATTCTTCAATTAGATTAAAAATAATAAACTATGTTAGTAAAAACGTATGGAAGTGCTATTTACGGAGTAAATGCGCTTACTATAACCGTTGAGGTTAATGTAGAACAAGGTGTTAATTTTACGTTGGTTGGATTACCGGACAATGCTATAAAAGAAAGCCAACAACGTATTGATTCTGCCTTACATCAATACGGTTATCGGATTCCGGGGAAAAAAATCGTCATCAATATGGCTCCTGCTGACATTCGTAAAGAGGGTTCTGCATACGACCTTACTATAGCTATTGGTATTTTGGCAGCATCTGAACAAATAAAAGCATATAATGTTGGTAATTACATTATTATGGGGGAACTTTCGCTCGATGGAGGATTACAACCCATAAAAGGAATTTTGCCTATAGCGATAGAAGCTCGTAATAAAGGGTTCAAAGGTATTATTTTGCCAAAGATGAACGCTAGAGAGGCCGCTATTGTTAACGATTTAGAAGTATATGGCGTTACGAATATTGGAGAGGTAATTGATTTTTTTGAAGGAAAAAATGCAATAGAACGAACTGAATTTGATACGCGTGCGGAATTTTATAACTCGCTTAATGAATATGAGTTTGATTTTTCAGATGTAAAAGGGCAGGAAAATATTAAACGAGCATTGGAAATAGCTGCAGCAGGAGGGCATAATGTAATATTAATTGGACCCCCTGGATCTGGTAAAACTATGTTAGCAAAACGAATGCCTTCTGTTTTGCCTCCTTTAAATTTGTATGAATCGCTGGAGACAACTAAAATACATTCAGTGGCTGGAAAAATGAGTAGGGAAGACGCTCTGATTGCCGTTCGTCCATTTCGGAACCCTCACCATACTATTTCCGATGTGGCATTAGTAGGAGGAGGAAGCATACCTCAGCCAGGAGAAATTTCATTGGCTCATAATGGAGTCCTTTTCTTAGATGAGCTTCCGGAGTTTAAACGTACAGTATTGGAAGTCCTTCGTCAGCCAATGGAAGAGCGGAAAGTGGTGATCTCTCGTGCTAAGGTTTCTACAGAATATCCTGCAAGTTTTATGCTAATAGCTGCGATGAATCCATGTCCTTGTGGTTATTATAATCATCCTGAAACTCCATGCACATGTGCACCAGGAGTCGTAAATAAATATTTGAATAAAATCTCGGGCCCCCTGTTAGATCGTATTGATATTCATGTAGAAGTGGTTCCTGTGGCATTTAAAGAGCTTGTAAATAAGAAAGCTTCAGAGACAAGCGCCTTGGTGAGAGAACGTGTTATAAAAGCTCGTCAAATACAAGAAAATAGATATAAGAATAATTTGGGAATATATTGTAATGCTCAGATAACCTCCAAGCTTTTTCATGAAGTTTGTGAAATTGACGAAGAATGTCAATCTTTATTAAAAACGGCTATGGACAAATTAGGGCTTTCCGCACGAGCGTACGATCGTATTTTGAAAGTTTCAAGAACAATTGCCGATTTGGAGGGAAGTTCACGTATAACAGTAGAACATCTTTCTGAAGCCATCCATTTTCGAAGTTTGGATCGAGAAAGTTGGGGAAAATAAAAATGTTTTTCGAAGTTGAAAAACATTTTTATTTTTGAGCCACTTTGCGGACTCGAACCGCAGACCTACGCATTACGAATGCGTTGCTCTACCAACTGAGCTAAAGTGGCCTCGTAAAAAGTCGGGGTGAGAAGACTCGAACTTCCGGCCTCCACGTCCCGAACGTGGCGCGCTAGCCAACTGCGCTACACCCCGATTTAGTGTCCTCGCGGGGACTCGAACCCCGGACCCAATGATTAAGAGTCATTTGCTCTACCAGCTGAGCTACGAAGACTTATTTCCAATTTTTGGAGTTGCAAAAGTACTAATTATTTTTTACATGAATACTAATTATTTTATTTTTTGTACGTGAAATTTTTAGAGAAATCTCGGTTTTTTTCTAATAGCTCAAATATTAATTGATTATAAAAATCCTTTACGTTTGTATATCTAGAAAAATCCTATTGTAAAAAATATGGGTCGTTTATTTTTTTAATCTATGCTTAATAATGATCGTTTCAAATTAATGAAATTAAATTTCGTGTACCATAATCATACAATAAAAATAATAAGGAATTTGATGCTTGTATCATAGAATGAGTTGGTTGTATATTCTTTTCTTTGAATAGAAGGGACCTATCTAAAAAGAAAAATGGGATTTAATTATCTTTTTACGAATAAAAAAACACCTTGCCATTTGTTTTATTTAGCAAGGTGTTTGTAAAAAATGTTAGTATATTGCTTGGATGTTTTAAAAAGTAAATAAAGCCTTGTTGTTTACTTTTAAAAAACATACTACAAGGTAGTTATCTAGAGTGAGCAAATCCGCGACTTTTAACTTTTTGTTTCTTTTGCAAACTCATCCAGGTATCAGTAGGTTCTTTTCTGGCGTCTAATTCTTGCATGTGACGTTTCATATCGTCAATTAAACGATCTGCGAGGTCAATTCCTGTACCTTGACGTACTACAATACGCATAACAACTACGTCTTCCATGTTTTTAGGCAACGTATATGCCGGAATTTGCCACCCATCTTGACGCATAGCATCGGATAGGTCGTATAGCGTCCATTTTTTGTTTTGAACATCTTTCATGTACCAGCAGAATAGAGGATTCGGTGTTTCATTATTTAATAATGTAAATCCGAGATGCTTGATTTGTTCGCAGAGGTATTTTTTTGTTTCCATAACATTGTATTGAATATCACGATATCCTTTGAATCCTAAGCGAATAAATTGATAATATTGAGCTAAAACATAATTTCCAGGTCTAGAGAAATTAATGGCAATGGTTCCAACTTCGCTTCCTAGATAATTTACATTAAATACCATGTTATCAGGTAAATATTTTTTGTCTTTCCATACAACCCAACCTAATCCGGGATAAACTAGACCGAATTTGTGGCCTGAAGTACTGATTGACAAAACCCATTTTAAACGGAAATCCCATTTTTTTTCGGGTTGTAAAAACGGAAGAATAAAACCACCAGTAGCAGCGTCGACATGAATTGGAATTTCCCAGCCTGTTTTGTTATTCAATTGATCAAGGGCATTATTAATACCTTCTACGTCGTCATTCATTCCTGTATGTGTAACTCCTTGGATAGGAACTACTAAGAAGGTGTTTTCATCGCAATGTTTGATAACATCTTCTGCTTGCATACATGGTTTATCGAAACTGATAGAGACCTCTCTCATTTCTAGTTCCCAGTAATGAGCAAATTTTTCCCATACTACTTGATATGCAGAGGAAATTATAAAATTGGGTTTGTCAATAGATTTACCTTGGGCTCTACGGCGAGCTTTCCAGCGAAATAATGCAGCCATACCTCCGAGCATACAAGCTTCACTTGATCCAACTGTACTGGCTCCTGTGCAATAAGGTTTTTCAGGAGAGTTCCAAAGTTTGGCCATGATATTTACACATTTACGTTCGATTTCAGCAGTTTGCGGATATTCGGATTTGTCAATCATGTTTTTATCCATATTTTCCATCATAATTTGACGGGCACCTTCATCCATCCATGTGGTTACAAAAGTAGCCATGTTTAGACGGGCATTACCGTCGAGCATCGCTTCATCATGAACTATTTGGTAAGCAATTTCTTGAGGCATAGGGCCTTCTGGAATTTGATTTTTTGGAGAAACACGCAATGTCTCATCAGAGCCGAAAACTGAAGTGTCAATCGTATCAAATTGTTTTTCAATGTTTTTCATAATTATTATTATTCAAGTTAGTATTGGTTTTAGTTGCTTTTCAAACAGTATTTTCTTTAATATTGTTTTTGCATTAGTGTTTTTTAATACATCTTTTTTTATTTTAAATCTTTTAAGTTGAATCAAAACAAACATTGCTATGAAAAATGATGTTATAAATTTGATAATTACGTGTTTTAGTTTTATAAAAGAAGGTTGGAAATGAAAAAAATTGTGGTAATAGGAAGTTTCGCATTATGTTTATGCTTTGTAACGGTTGCAAAAGAAACGATTTATGTAGATGGAAAAGACAAACTTCCAAAAATAGCTCAAGAATTTATAGAAAAAGCGTTGCCAAATGAGTATATTGTTTATGTAAAAGTGAATAAAAATATTTTTGGAATAGGAGAATTCCAGGTGATTATGTCTAGTGGGGTAGAAATAGAGTTTAACGACAAAGGTAGTTTGGAGGGAGCACGAGCTCGAAAAATTGGAATACCTCAGGGAATTGTTTCTGAAAAAATTTGGATATATATAAAACAAAATTATAAAACCCAAGATATAATTAAACTAAGAAAGAAGAAAGATAAAACCCAAGTAGTGTTGTCTAATAAAGTAGAATTGTATTTTGATGAAAATGGAATAAAACAATTTGAATGATCATATTATCCAATAATTAGGAGGGAGATGAGGCATCTTCATTTGAGGTTGTTTTTCTTTTTCTAAAATATTGTTTCTATGATTATTAATGCGGATCGTTACCCTACACTTCCTTCAAGGGATATGTTGAGTAACTTTTGTGCTTCTACAGCAAACTCCATCGGTAATTTTTTCAACACCTCTTTTGCGTAACCATTTACGATTAACCCGATAGCACTCTCTTGTGAGATACCTCTTTGTTGGCAGTAAAACAATTGGTCTTCTGAAATTTTCGATGTTGTAGCCTCATGTTCTAAAACAGCAGTTTGATTATCTACTTTTATATAAGGCCAAGTATGAGCACCACAGGAATCTCCGAGCAATAGAGAATCACATTGGGAGTAATTGCGCGCAAGAGAAGCCCCTCGAGCGATTTTTACTAGTCCGCGATAACTATTTTGACTATGACCGGCAGAAATACCTTTTGAAATAATAGTGCTGCGGGTATTTTTTCCTAGATGAATCATTTTGGTTCCTGTATCAGCTTGTTGGTAATTGTTTGTAACAGCTACAGAATAAAATTCAGCTACGGAATCATCACCCATTAAAATACAACTAGGATATTTCCAAGTAATAGAAGATCCCGTTTCTACCTGAGTCCATGATATTTTGGCACGGTTCCCTTTACATATACCACGTTTAGTAACGAAGTTATAAATTCCTCCATTTCCATTTTTATCACCAGGAAACCAATTTTGAACAGTAGAATATTTTACTTCTGCATCTTTCAATGCAATAATTTCAACTATGGCTGCGTGTAGTTGATTTTCATCGCGTTGTGGAGCTGTGCAACCTTCCATATAGCTTACGTAAGATCCTTCATCAGCAACAATCAATGTACGTTCAAATTGACCTGTATTTGCGGCATTGATACGGAAGTATGTCGATAATTCTATTGGACAACGAACCCCTTTTGGGATGTAACAAAAAGATCCATCGCTAAATACCGCAGAATTAAGAGCTGCAAAAAAATTATCTCCAATAGGTACAACAGAACCTAGATATTGTTTTATAATTTCTGGATATTTTTGGACAGCTTCGCTAAAAGAACAAAACAAAATACCTTCTTTCGCAAGTGTTTCGGAAAAAGTTGTTTTTACAGAAACGCTGTCTATCACTGCATCTACAGCTACTCCCGAAAGCCTCTTTTGTTCTTCTAGAGAGATACCTAATTTGTTAAAAGTATCTAATAACTCGGGATCCACCTCATTCAAACTTGCGTATTCTTTTTTCTTAGGGGCCGCAAAATATATAATGTCTTGATAATTAATCTTTTCGTATTTTAAATGTGCCCAATTTGGTTCTTTCATTGTTAACCATTTTTTATATGCCTTCAATCGAAACTCCAGTAACCATTTTGGTTCATTCTTCTTTTCTGATATATAGCGAATAACGTTTTCGTTTAATCCTTTTGCGATAGTTTCTGTTTCAATATTTGTTACAAAACCATATTTATATTCGCTATTTGTAACTTCTTGTATTATATCATTTTTATTTTCGACCATATCCGATTAGATTCCATTATTATAGATTGCAAAGATACGTTATTAATTTTACATTAAACAATTTTTACCTTAATAAGTCTTGATCTAAAAAACTAAAATATGCGTTTGGATTATCCATTCCAGTTCCTAGTATAATATGATCTAGTACTTTTATGTCTAATAATGAGCAACTTTCCAATAGTTTCTTTGTGAGATTTTTGTCACTTTCGCTAGGTGTAATATTCCCAGAAGGATGATTGTGAGCCAAAATAATAGCAGTTGCATTTTTTTCAATGGCCGTTTTTAAAATGATACGGCAATCAACGCTAGCTTGAGTGATACCTCCTATAGAAATACGTTGCTTATACAATACTTTATTGTTGTTGTTAAGAAAGATAGCCCAAAATTCTTCATAATTTAAATTTACGATACTGCTGCAAATGCAATCAAAAGCGTTTTGGCTGGTCTTTACGTATTCGACGAATGTTTGTTTCTCAGAAAGCAATCTATATCCTAATTCCATTGCAGCCATAATGCTGACAGCTTTTGCTTCTCCAATTCCTTTAAAATGATTTATGAGGTCGTGAACGTTGAGTTTTGATAGTTCATTAAGACTTTCGTTGACAGAATGTAAAATACGTTTAGAGAGTTCTATCGCACTTTCTTCTTTATTGCCACTACCAATCAGAATACCAATCAGTTCTGAATTACTTAATGCCTTTTTACCTAAAGTTATCATTTTTTCTCTAGGTTTATCATCGTCTGACCATTTGTTAAGAGGTAATTTTTTGTTGTTCATGAATATCCAAAGTTTTATGCAAAGATACAGTTTTAATTGGAAAAGAAAAAGAAAAAAGAATGGATAGAAAAGTTTTTTATTTTTTAAAATGTTGAAAATTATTTAATTAAATAGTTTTCAACAGAAATTTATTGATATATGAACAAATTTTCATACCTTTGCACGTTCAAAAAGTATATTAACTAAAAAACGCTTTAATACGTAAGATATGCAAAATAAAGGTGCTATTAAATTTTTTGCTATTGCATTTGCGGTGGTGTGCTTATATCAATTATCGTTTACTTATTTCGCAAAACGAGTAGAGCGAAAGGCAAATCAATATGCATACAATGAAAAAACCAAAACGCTGGCTAAAGAGTTAGCAAAAGGAGACAATTTAAAAGAACAATTCTATTATGATTCGATAGGAACGGCTCGTGAAGCTTATTTTATTGATTCAGTATCGAATGAAACTGCTTACAATTTCTTCTGGATACGTAAATACACTTATAAAGAATGTAAAGCTCGTGAATTGAACTTAGGGTTAGACCTAAAAGGAGGTATGAATGTAATGATGGAGGTGTCAACCGTAGATGTGGTGCGAGCATTAGCCAATCATACATCCGATACAATATTCAATAAAGCTATTGATATGGCTTTAGCCAAGCAGCTTACTACTTCTAATACGGATTTTGTTTCTTTATTTGAGGAAGCTATTTACTCCATAGATCCTAACATAAAATTGGCTGGGTATTTTTCTTCTCAGCTACGGGATCAAGTAAAATTGAGCGACGATAATGCAACCGTAATGAAAGTTGTTAGAAAAGAAACTACTGATGCTTTTGATAGAACCTATCAGATTTTAAGACAACGTATTGATAAATTTGGGGTAGCACAGCCAAATATTCAAAAATTATCGACTTCAGAGCGTATCTTAATAGAACTACCCGGAGTAAAAGAACCAGAGCGTGTTCGCAAATTGCTCCAAGGTACAGCGCAATTGGAATTTTGGTTAGCATACGATGCTGCAGAAGCGATGCCTTATGTGGAGCAAATTAACAGTTATATTGCTTCAATAGGTGGAAGTGATGTTTCAACTATTGATTCTGTTGTTGCAGTAGAAAGTATAGACACCACTGTTGTTGCAGAAAAAGAAAACACCATACTGGATTCATTAACGGCTGGGAATGTTAATGAAAAAGAACAATCGCAAATGACACAGGAGGAGTATGCAAAAACTAATCCTCTATCTGCACTTTTATATCTCAATATTGATCGTAATACAGGAAGAATCGGAGAAGGACCGGTTGTTGGATATGCGTCATTAAAAGATAAAAATGCAATTGATAAAATGATTGCAAAGGCAAAAGATAAAAAAATTATTCCTTCAACAGTGAAATTTTTATGGTCAGCAAAACCAATTAAAGGTTCTGATACGTATACCTTATATGCAATACATGTAACAACGAGAGATGGCTCTTCATTGTTAGGCGGAGATGTTATTACAGATGCTCGCCAAGATTTTAGTAGCATGGGAGGTAACGAAATTTCAATGACAATGAATGGTGATGGAGCCCATGAATGGAAAAAAATTACAGGATCAAATGCAGGCAAATCTATTGCTATTGTATTGGATGATGTTGTTTACTCTGCACCTCGTGTAAATGGTGAAATAGCTGGGGGGCGCTCTTCTATTACAGGAGATTTTACCCTTGATGAAGCAAAAGATTTAGCAAATATTTTGAAAGCTGGAAAATTGCCGGCTCCTGCTAAGATTGTTCAAGAGGCTGTTGTAGGACCTTCTTTAGGAAAAGAGTCTATTAATGCTGGGCTGATGTCATTTGTAATTGCGTTTGTTATGGTTCTCATATATATGATTATATTCTATAGCAAGGCCGGTATTGTTGCAACAATAGCTTTATTGACAAACATATTTTTCTTAATGGGAATCATTGCCTCATTGGGAGCGGTTTTAACATTGCCGGGTATTGCGGGTATTGTGCTTACCATGGCCATGGCTGTAGATGCGAACGTAATTATTTATGAACGTATTAAAGAAGAACTTCGAAGTGGAAAAAGTGTGGCGTCCTCTGTTACCGATGGTTTTGGTAATGCATATTCTGCAATTATTGATGGAAACGTAACTACATTATTAACAGGTATTGTGTTGATTCTATTTGGTTCTGGCCCTGTTCAAGGTTTTGCGGTTACTTTGTGTGTAGGTATTATTACCTCTTTATTTACAAGTATATTTATTACTCGTATGTGCATCGACTGGATGTTAAACCACAAAAAGAATATGACTTTTTCTTACTCTTTCTCTGAAAACTTTTTACGTAATGTAAATTATGATTTCATAGGAAAAAGGAAAACTTTTTATATTATTGCAATTTCGACGTTAATAATCGCTATCGGTTCACTCGCAGTTAGAGGGCTAAATTATGGTATTGATTTTCAAGGAGGAAGAACTTATGTCATTCGATTTGATCAACCATTAAATACAGCTCAAGTGCGATCGAGTTTAGGTGAACAATTTCCAGATGCTCCTGAAGTGAAAACTTTCGGACCGTCGAATCAAATTAAAGTAACAACCAAATATAAAATTAAAGAAGATAATGACGCTATAAAAGCTGAAATTATAAATAAAATGTACGAAGGGACAAAAATGTATTTTAAAGATGAAATAACATTAAATGAATTCTCTTCTACAGAAACGAA
>CAYYUE010000083.1:0-9438 GCA_964474745.1 uncultured Bacteroidaceae bacterium
AAAATACTATCTTGGAACAGTTGCCTGTATTTCTTTTCGCCGAAACCCATTGCCGGGCTTTCCAACGCAAAGCTTACGAAACCGCTTTTGGTTTGCAGGCTAAACGTGTATTCTTCTTCAGAAACGAAAACCGGGTTCATGGCTTCGAGCGAAATCTCTTTCAAGCAACTTTCGTTTGACAATTGGTGTCGCGGAAGCGGATTGTCTTCTTTTCGGATAAGGGTATCGAAAAGATAGTGCGTGTTTTTACCGTTGGTTTTTTTCCACTGGTAATCATGCAGATAATAGGATAGGACCTGAAACGACGTGTTATCGATATTTTCATTGGTATAAGCTTCGTAATACTTGGCCAACCCGCCTATGCAATCGGGTAATTGTTGCCAACAGATGTGTACGCTCGCTGCCTGTACATTTTTTACCGCCATTTCATAACTTCCCAGTATAAAGTGAGTTCGCCGCTCGGTATTCATGCCAAAGGGCGCAAAAGGTTTCGAAATATCGACTTGCCCCAAATCATTATAAAACAAAATATTCGATACGTTTTGTACATCTGTTTCAATCGTTATTTTTGTGATCATCAAGTTTTTTATCCAAGCATAAGGGAAAAGCCAAGCATCGTGGTTGAGCAAAATCCGAAGTGCCGGAAAACCGGTATCGATTTGATGAATGGCAGAACAACAGGAGGTAGCGGCCGGAAAAGATTCGGGCAATTCAAATTTGAGCATGAATCCGTTTTTTTGGGCATCGCCGCACTTCTGTAACGCATATTTTGAAATGGACATCCAAGTTTCGGCGGTGCTTATTTCCAAAAAGAAAATATGGCTGATTAGTTTTGAAAATAAAATTCCGGAAGCATTTTTATTATTGATTTTTATAGTTCTGAATTCTTCGGATTGAATTTTTTGTCTTATCCTTACCAAACAGCGTTTTTGTGAAAAGCTCAACGACAGTTTTTCTGTTTCAAAAATGATGGAAACAATCCGTTTCCCTTCGCGCAAGAGCAAAGCGGGTGAGGTAAGCAACAATCCGAGTGGTTGCACGACCGAAAAGTCTTTGCTCGTTTCGAAAAGCATTGGGCCCGAAGGTGTCTCGTTCAATAGGTTTTTCATTTGCAGAGAAGTGGGACATCCCAATTCTTTGGCCGGCGATATGTTGGGGTGGTGTTCGAAATTTAATGAATACAATCGTTCAACTTCCACACCGGACACGGTTACATCATTGGTCAGACGGTACAGGATTCGGTTTTCGCTATCGGATTGGCTGTACGAAAAAGCCGTTTTTCTAGGAATAAAAATATCCGTAGCTCCATTTTTGGAAAAACACACCCATGTGAAATCTGGACTTATTCGCGGGGCTTTTACTCGCAATATTTCGTTGATATACCAATGAGGCAAGCCATTCCAGCGATGATTGAATTTCTCTGAAACTTCTTGTAATTGTTCCAAAAAAGTGAGCAGCAATGCCTGTGAAGGCTCCATATTGCCATCGGGCGTAAAACGGTTAAAGTCCTTTTCCCGAATAGCCTTCAACTCTTGTAGGAGCTGGTCGGAATAACCGTCAGGTTTGTTATGTAACCCATAATAACGAATAAATCCCGCAATTTCTTCCATAATGGAGAGAGGAGAATGGAGAATGGAGAGACGGTCTCCATTCTCCATATTTTCTTTGTTATGTGAGGCTTGTATTGACATTTTATCTCAACTCAATTGTATAAATTCATAATTATTTTATTCCATTGATTCTCAAGTCTACACTTCTTATTCTATAAGTTTGTTCCTTCCTTAAAATAAAACGGATATACCATATTGCTTCGGTTATTGGTTTGTCGAATCCTGTAATCTAAATCGATCCAAAGAATTCCTTCTGAAGGGTCTTTGATTTCCACATTAATTTTTTCTACATCAATCCTCGGTTCATAATAAAGGATCGCCCGCTTAATCTCATCCGTAATCAATGTTTTGATTGAAAGTTTCATTTCCTCAAAAACCCATTGACGGATATTACATCCGTAATCGAACCGGAATATGCGTTCGCCCGGGGTGGTAGAAAATAATATCTGCAAACTTTGCCGGATATCTTCTTCCGCTTCTGCCATTTCCACCCCAATATTTTTGATAAAGGCGGGTGGAAATGCCCACCCTTTTCCTAAATAATTAGAGATGAAGAATGGGGGATGTGAAATACGTGTTACGTCTAACGTATTGTTATTTTCTTCTCCATTACTCATACGTCCTAGCCTCCAATCATCACCGTAGGACATCCTGAAACAATACTTCCTCCGTGTGCAGTGGTGTCGCCCATTCGAGCGGCAGGTTTTCCGCAAATCATCACGGTAGCAGATCCTTTAATTATTACATCCGGCGGGCCAACGCAAACGCAGTTGTCTCCCATAACGGCGGCGGGTATTTTACCTATTAATACGGTAGGAGCACCCGGCCCAATAATAGGACCGCCCACGTGTGGAATAGGCGAAGGTATTGCGGGTGTTTGCATCGGGCAGGTGTGCATGTCTGTTACTCTTGCAGCTTGTGGCATAATTTTCAGTTTTTAATTTATCATTACTATTGCTCCTTTCACAACCGTTTGCCCTGCGGCAGAAAGTTCGGCTTTGGCATTTCCTTTCATGGTTAATTCGGTTTGGGCGGCACCTTCTATTTTCGATCCCTTTATAGTGACATTGCCTTTGGCTTTGTTTTCCAGACTATTTCCGGCATCAATCAGTACATTCATCTTGGCTTTTAGAGTCAGGTCTTTAGCCGATTCGATAAGAATGCCGTTGTTGTCCATTACAATCTTATTTTTGTTTTGGTCAACCAGTTGAATTCCTTTGGCATCGTCGCTAATGGTCAATATATTGTTGCCTGGGGTTTGAATGGTGATGATTTTCTTTTCTTCTTCAAATTCGATTTTCATTTTCGATTTGGTGGTGATGCTGCGGATTTTGTTTTCCTTTGTCAATTCACAAGCCGGTTTTTGCTTGCTGCTGTAGAGGCTTCCAAGTACGACGGCATAGCAAGGGTCGTTATTGAAAAACCCCAATACGACTTCATCACCTACATCGGGAATAAAAAAAGAACCGTAACCGCTGCTTGCCCAAAAGTTTCCTAAGCGAGCCCACACCTTATTGTTGGGTCCGTTAAGAATGGGAATTTCTACTTGAATTTTATTTTCGCCTGTGGGGTCGCCATCCAGTTTGATTACTTTACCGATATGCAACCCTTCTATGCCGGGCAAAAAACCGGAAGCCGGTGGAGTTACCACATCGGGGTTTTCCATACTATTTTCAAAAACCAATCCTAATCCGGCAGTTGTTGTCCAGCTTCCGTCTTTTATTTCGTGCTCCACATAACCGATATAGGCGGTTCCGTTGAAACGTTTCCCCAAACCATCCAACTCAAGAGTGTTTCCCTGTACCGCTTTTGCCGAACCTTGAAATTTACAATAGCCTTGTATTTGCGAAAGCCCGGCTTTAAGGCGTTGGGCATCGGCCCACGACTGTAGCGCCGTTTCCTCGGCACAAGTGGTTTGCAGGCTGTATTTGTCAACACCTACTGCTTCGGCTAATTTGGCTTGTGTGGATGTGCCTTGCTTGTTTAAAGACGGTTTTTTACCGGATGCTTTTACTATTTTTTGGTCGGTCGGATTCCATGCCCAAGCTTCTACTTCCCCTTGTTGGTCTTCCGCCGACAATTCGCCTCTAAATTCAATTAAATCAGTTCCATACGTAACTTTGAGTTTGGGTGAAGCGCTTACGTCGGGCTTCTTCACCGTGCAATTTGTACCTTCGGTAACAATGACCAATCCGTTGGCATCGGCACGCGAAAGCACAAAGTCCCAATCGGTAGCATAATACTGTACCAATTCGTTATACTGGGTTTTGGTATCATCTACCGAAGACGATAATGGAGAATATTTTCCAAGGATTTCCTTGATGGCTTCGCTGTCTTTCTTCTTTTCGAATAGGGAATTTTTTCGTGCCATCGTCATGGGAAAAGTATAATCGCGGCATTCTATTTCTAGAACAGCATTATTTTCACCCGAAACCATAAAATTATGATGAGTAACAAAGCCTTCGAAAATAGGGTTTTCATCATTCCCATAACCCGCTTCAATACGTATCTTTTTACCGGGTGCAAAAGTTTCATCGTCACTTTCCGGTACTTCGCCTTCTGGCATATTTCCGGCAGTAAAAACCAGTTTGGCTTTGCCTATGTGATTCACTCTTTTATAAACATATGCAGAGATTAATCCAAAAAGGGATGTTTTAATGGCATTTCCTTCGCTGAAAATGCTGATTCGAACAGGGCCGTCGGTGTTTTTGCTTGGGGAATCCATATTAATTTAGTAATTTGTGAATATTTTTTGTTGATTTGAATTTTCTATGTGCTAATTTCTAACAAGAGGTGGGAACATAAGCTGTGTTCCCGGCTTTATATTCCTAAAAGTTGGCAGATTGTTGTATTTTGCAATGTCGACACAATAAGAAGGATCACTGTAAATTCGGTTACACCAGTATGGAAGGGATTCACCGGCTTTGAGTGTGATGATACGGGAAAGATCCGGAGATTTTTTGTCGGCTTTTTTCACCTCCTTTTCCCGGGTGGTTGAATTGGTGAACGAGATGGCTATTTTTGCTCTTAATATTTCGCCTTCGGGGCTAAATAATGTATATGTATAATTGAGGCTTTGTACCCAACATTGGAAAACAATGTCTCCCCAACTCACGGTTAATTCATTCGGTTCGTGTTTCTCTCCATTATATAATACGGTTTGTTCCAGTTCTTGAAGTGTATCTTTAACTTTGAAGTTCTTGTCATACATTATTCCTGTTCCATCCAAATGAAAATCAAAACTTAGGGTTTGTGGGGCAAATCGGTTGAACTTACGAACGGCTTCTGAGGTGCCATTTGTATTATCATCTGTATAAGATATGCTTCTGTTGAAACTTATGGATTCAGGATTAATCTTGATCTCAAAAGATTTATTATTATTATTTATTATTTTCAGTTTGCTCAATGCCATAATGGTATCCGATTAGGTTTGAAAATTGGTTTCTATTTTTTTGTGCATAAGCTTATTTGAGAAGAATTATCGTTCTTTTCTGTTTCTTGGGTGTTGCATCGGTTTGGAACTGCGTATCTCTTTCAAAATATCTGATTTGATCTTTCGTATTATTTCTTGCGAAAAAACCGGATCTAAAACATTTCGTTCCACTATTGTTTTTACTTGTATTTCTTTGATTGTTATGGCCATTTTGTCATTAATTAAAATTGAAAATGCGACATTAATTCTCTATTCTCTGCATTATTTACTACGGGTTACTGTGGTATATGCAAATTCCATTGATTCAATGATTATTTGATTTTTTTCAGAATCAAAACTATCTATTTCAAGTTTTACAGGGTAAGCATTCGCACACGTCCATGAGTGGAGCGTATTTCCTTCCGAATTCAATAAATGAATAATAATATTTTGTGTGGTTATAGCGTAAGCATAACTTCCACCGAATATTGCATTTATCCATTTGCGAAGTATTTGTTCATTCAACTTATTGATAGGCATTAATGAGCGTTTTAAGACTAAATTTCCGTGTTTCGTTCTTTTTGGAACTTTGTGTTCAAAATCGTTTACTCCGCCTTCTGTAATTGTTTCAAGTTCCAATTCGACATTTAATCCCGAAATTTCTTTGAAAGCAATTTCATCAATTTTGTTGTCGCCTTGAAATTCTACTTTAAAATAAAATGCTACCGGAAAATCCCAATAATTGTTGGACGGTTTGGCCGCATGTTTATTTTGCGATGCCTCTATAGGTGGTGGTGGCGGTATGGGAATAGTTGACATATGAGTTACGTTGAAAATTGAGAGTTGAGAATTGAAAGTTAGCATCACTTTTATTTCTCAACTCCCGACTAATTTAAGAGTTGGCGATGGTTAATCCTTCATGTGCTATTTCAAGTGTTTCTACAGCTACTTCGTTACCGTCGGACTTCATATCGGTTCCCGTAATTTTGGTCGGCCAAGCATTTTTTAATGTCCAAACCATCGTCGGCTTGCCTCCTTCATCAAGTAATTTAATGGTTACCGGTTTCCGTTCGATCGTATTCATTTTTATTTTGTTAAACCAATCCCAGAACTTGTTGTCGCCTTTGAAAATACCTTTTTTCAAGGTGATATTTCCGTATTTTTTGATACCGGGCATTTTAATGGTTGAAAAATCGGGACTGTTTCCGTGCCGATATTCAATGATTTGTGCTTCGACATCCAAGCCGGAAACTTCCTGAAAGGTTGCTGCGGGCAAATCGGCTACTTCTACCGTGAAATAAAATTTGGGTAAAGGCCATACATTATCTTGTTTTTCTCCTGCCATAATTTTTAATTTTAGTTGAGAAGTGAAAATTGAGAGTTGTCAATGATTTTATCAGATATTTTCAATTCTCTGTTGTTTGTAATTTTGTTTGATAAATTGATTTAGTGAATTCTTTTTTCATTCTCAACTTTTTTGCATTTGCTGTTGGAATGTGATTTCGATGAATTCTGCAGGGCGTACAATGGCTACTAAGACGGTTATGCGCATGATGCCTTCCAGAATATCTTCGGGAGTCATGGTTTCGCCTAATCCCACATACACACTGTATGCGTCATCGGGAACGGCACCTGCAAGCCCACCGCGTTTCCAAATACTATTGAGAAAGTTGGAAATCATACTTTTTACATTCACCCAGGTGTTTGCCACGTTTGGGTCGAAAACGTACGCTTTAGCTGCATTTTTCACCGATTCTTCGAGCATAATCATGGTACGGCGCACATTGATGTAGCGCCAGTCTAATGAATTTCCGTCTAACGTACGGCCACCCCATACTTTAATTCCTTCGCCGGTAAAAAAGCGAATGGCGTTGACGGATTTACCGCTGATGGGAACGTTCAAGTCTTCCTGTTCTTCGTGCGAAATATTCACCGTCGGGCTTATTACAGTTGCTACGCTTACGTTTGCCGGAACTTTCCAAACGCCTTTGGTATTGTCTACCATAGTATAAATACCTGCCATAGCAGCTGAAGTAGGAAGTAAATTAAGTGTGTTGCACATTTCTTTCATCACTTCGCGATACAGAGGACTGAGTTGTGAGAAGATTTTATGCAGCGTATTGCGTTGTACATCTTCCAAGCCTTCTTTCAATTGTTCAATGTAATTTTTCACTTGTTCTTTTTTGCCGTCAGGCATACCTGAGGCATCAGATTCTTCCAACAACAATGTCTTTAGTTGTTCAATATCCAGGTTTTCGTAGTCCAATTCGTTTTCCGGTACAATAGAGGTATTGAGCCAGGGATAATAAGCGGTGCTGAAATCGAGGAAATTGCTTCCGATCGCTTCACGGAATTTGTTTACTACATCTCCATCCGGATCTTTTCGGTCTTTGAATCCGTTGTATATGTCGAACAAGGCTATGCGGTTGCGCATCTGATAGCCGCAATGTTGCAGCATCGCTCCTTGTAAGGCATAACAATCGTCGGCTTTTTCCAGATTTACCGCTTCGGGAATTACCAACATGGTAGGTTCCTGCTCTTTGATTAGCGGAACAATGCCTGCTTCCAACTTGTCTTTTTCAATTTTCTCGGCCTTATAGTCGCCCACAGATACAATGTAACAGGGGCCGCCTCCATTGGCGTAGAAAAATAACATGTTGTAGTACAAACTGAAAGAGTCTTTGCGCATAGCCACATAGCTCTTCCCATTGAACAGAATAGCGTTTTCGACGGCTTGTTCTTCCAAGGTAAACTTTGCTTTAGGGGCATTGCCGAAATAAGTTCTGAATTCAGCCATAGAGCTGATTTTCCAAGGCTTGTTAAGCAGCGATTTGTTTCCGTTAATGGCTTTTTCGGTATATCCGATAAAGGCCGGCACGGCAGTTGCCACTTCTACTACAGAATTGGGAAATGCGTTTTTTTCAACGATGTATACCCCGGGTGTTTTCATTGCAGGCATAAATGAGTCTATTTAAATGGTTAATAATAAAAATATGTAGTAAGTACATTTTTCGGATCAACGAGCGAACATTCTCCGGGTTGCGGGTTCGGAATCTGGTCGCTGAGCAAACGGTCGCCATGTTCTTTGAGCTCCCACAGTTGCATTTTTAAATTATTCTCCTGGGTTAATTTAATTTTTTTATCCGCCAAAAACCGGAATGCGATCGGAATATCAGGTAACGAAATTTGCTCGGCTTCTTTGAACGTAATCCGGTTTCGTTCTTCTGTCAGTTTGATTTTTGTAGCTGTTTTGGAGTATTTTGGAATAAAAATATATTCGTAATATTTAAGAACGGTAGTTATGTTAACCGATATTTCTTCGGGTTTACGGTTGATTAGATAGGGGATATTTAATTCTATGGGTTTCCAAACACGAGGTTTCTTTTCATCGTTTACAGAAAAAAATAGTTCCTGTTTCTCAATCTTGTCTGATACATAATAAAATGTATGGTTTAAAGGGTATAAGTCAAAAGATAACCGAGGCTGTTCATCCAATAAATCATGTTCCTGGAATTTTTCTTCTTTCAATACCCAATATTCGCCGTTATTTATTTGTCGGAAAATCAAATTAGATTTTTTGAACAACAGTTTTGTTTCCTCGGAAGGGGCCAACAGTACCGGACAAGATGTTTTTGCATAATATTCGTGCGAAAGCATAAAACGAAACCAAACTTTGTATGTGGAGTATGATTTCTCTTTTTTTGAATTTATATTTGTACGTTGTTCATTCGGGTTCATTTTTTCACTCTCAATTTTCAACTTTCTACGGACTGAAGGGTTCGTTCGATTTGTTTTATTTCATTGGAATTTATATTCAATGTTCTAATTTTTAATAGGATGGACGGATAGTACGCTCCTCCACAAATTCCCCATAAATTGGAAAGTTCATGAAAAGACAGGTTAATCGGTTCAATGGCCAATGTTGTATTTGTTTGGGGTAATGTAAATTGGTTATTATTTTGTAGAAAAAACAATGCTCCGGACAGTAATTGCAAGGATTCTTCGTATTGTTTTTCGGAAAAAACGGCTGCCAGCAGTATATAGAGATTGAGCTGCCATGAGGGATTTCCTCTTTTATAGTGGCTTTCGGATATCGCTTGTTGGTTAAATTTTAATCCACCGCCTGTTTCGCGTTCAATGTTCGTCAGAAATAAATGTATTTTATTGGTCGGTTGAGTTTTGTTAGTTTCGTAAAGAGGTTGTAAACTCACAATATTTTCATTCAACCTAAAAGAGCGTTTCAGATAGTCGTTTAATAGAGAGCAAAATGTATTGATACTTAAAGATAGCATGTTCAGATGAATTTATGTGCAATATTAAGAATTTGTAGCGAAATTTTGATTCGCGGATAGGATGGAATGCGGATTCTTACTTCAAGGAGCAAATATATATACATAGATACTTGCTCCTTGAATA
>CAYYUE010000084.1:0-9261 GCA_964474745.1 uncultured Bacteroidaceae bacterium
CAAATACGTGCTGCCTCAGCTTTTGCAGAGTCAGAAACCTCGTCTTTGATTTTATATTACTTGGTTAACTTCTCGGAAAGCTTCAAATGAGACTTTTTTTAGAGGGGATCGTAAATCTCCATGGTATGTGGTGGCCTATGGTATGATAGGAGCCTCTCTTTCAGGCGTTACTTTTATGTCGGTTCCGGGAGGTGTATATACAGGTCAATTTACATATTTTGCGTTGGTGATTGGATATTTACTAGGTTATTTGGTAATCGCATTGATTTTATTACCATTATATTATAAGTTGGATCTTACTTCTATTTATAGTTATTTAGGGCAACGAATTGGAGTCGTTTCAGAAAAAACGGGAGCTCTTTTTTTTATTTTATCGCGATTGTTAGGATCTGCTTTGCGGATGTATTTAGTTGTGTTTGTATTGTATGAATTTGTTTTCAAAGGATGGGGAATCCCATTTTGGGTTCCTGCGGTTGTATTTATTGTACTTATATTAGTTTACACGTTTAAAGGAGGAATAAAAACAGTGATTTGGACAGATGCGTTGCAAACGACATTTTTGATATTGGCCGCTGGAATAACTGTCTTTTGCATTATAAAAGATTTGGATATATCATTTTTAGATTTACTAAAGAACACATATGAAAGTGGTAATATGCATGTATTTGAAACAGATTGGCAGGAGAATCGCTTTTTTTTGAAACAAATATTAAGCGGGGCTTTTATTACCATTGCAATGACAGGGTTGGATCAGGACATGATGCAAAAAAATCTTACATGTAAATCACTAAAAGATGCTCAAAAAAATATGTTTACATTTAGTGCATCATTAGTAGTAGTAAATTTTTTGTTTTTATTGCTAGGTGCAGCTTTGCTCTATTATGTACAACAAACGCAATTTGTATTACCTGAAAATGAAGCCGGAATTATTGTTAATGACAAAATATTTCCTTCAGTAGCATTCCACTTAAGTACTTTTACGAGCGTAGTATTTATTATTGGATTAGTAGCTTCAGGGTATTCAAGTGCCGATGGAACGTTGACGGCTCTTACTACTACGTTTTGTTATGATTTTATGCATTTTGATAAAGATATACGTCGCACAGAACAACAAAAAATGCGATTCCGTAAAAGAGTCCATATTGGATTTGCATGCCTATACTTGTTAGTTATTATTGCATTTCGACCTTTTCACAATCAATCTCTTATTGATATGCTTTTTGATGTTGCCGGATTTACTTATGGCCCATTATTAGGATTATATGCATTTGGATTGTTTTCGACAAAACAAGTATATGATAAATATGTACCTATAGTAGCAATCCTTTCACCGATAATTTGTTATATACTAAAGTTAAACTCTGAGTCGTGGTTTTTAGGATATCGGTTTGGATTTGAAATACTGCTCTTAAATGGGCTGATAACTTATTTAGGCCTCTTATTGATATGTAAGAAAAAGAAAAAATATATATAAATACGAAATGAAAATAATACGGAATGGATCGATATGCAGTGCATTATTGATTTTGTTTATGATGACATCGTGTAATCAATATGCAGTATATCCCACAAAAACACGTACACAGAACTATATTGAAGGAGGGGTTGTATATGCACTACCTAAAACTGTTGTTCGGGTAGAAGTAGTTTTTGAGAAAACGGATTTCTCAGTAAGCCCTTATGCTGAATATGCGGAGGAGCTTTTGGGCTTTGATATTGGAGAAGCAGAGCAATGGTATAGAATTGAAGATATTTCGATAACAGCAATTAATAAACCGGATCCGGAACATTATTACTATATTGATCCGGGTTGTTCAAACGTATCGGTTTGTTTAAACGATGATGGATTATTGAGATCAATCAATAGCCAAACTCCCTTAGAACGAAAGGAAAGAACGAAGACAGTAAAAATTGAAAAAATGTCAAAGATTAATTTGACAGATATTTTGTATGAGACAACAGAATATGAGAATGATACTGATGAAGAAAACGAAGAAAGCCAGGATTTGATAAAAACAGAGCAGCCGAAGGTTATTGAAAAAACGTTGAAACAAAGAGCGATAGAAGCAGCCGAAATATTAAAGGAATTAAGAAGCAAGAAAAAGGAAATTTTGTATGGCGAATATGAATCGAATTATGACCCTAAGATGTTGAACGCTATATATGAACAATTGGAAATACAAGAAAATAGATATATGCAATTATTTGTAGGCGTGAAAAGTAGAATTACAGAAATTTTCTACATAGAACCTGAAATGGCAAAAGTAGTCGTGGATGATCAAACGGTGGAGTTATTTCGGTATACTCATGAAAAGAGTATTGTTGACTCCTCTGAAGTAGGAGCTATTCCTGTGTATTGTAATTTGAGATCTGAAAATAATTTGTATTTAGTAAACAAGTTTGTTAAAAATAAACCGAACTCTAAATTTGGGAATCGGAAGTATCACCCTAAGACTTTTCGGTATCGAATCCCTGAGATAGTTACCGTTAGCGTAGTTACTCCTGATTTTACATGCCAACAGCAAGTTAAGGTAGCACAATACGGGCCTATAATGGAGTTGCCTAGACGTTATTTAGAAGCTATTTTTGATGATGAAACGGGTGAGTTGATTTACTATAAAAATAAAAAATAATGGATTTTCGTGTAACAGTGTTAGGAAGTGGAGGAGCTTTGCCTACTGCAATGCGTTATTGTTCGGCTCAAGTTGTGAATTTGGATGGATTTAGGATGTTGATTGATTGTGGAGAAGGGACACAAAACCAAATTCGAAGGAACCGAATTAAAATGCAAACCTTAGGAACTATTTTGATTTCACACTTACATGGCGATCATTTTTTCGGTTTGCCGGGATTACTATCTTCAATGCATCTATGTGGACGTACAGAACCTGTTCATTTATATGCACCTGAAGGACTGAATGAAATATTGGAGAAAATTTTTATGGTCTCAGGAACTGAATTGTCGTATGAAATTATATATCATCAGTTATATGAAGGAGAATCTCGTTTGATCATTGAAAATAAGAAATGTAAAGTTACGACATTCCCTTTGGTTCATTCTGTTCCGACATTTGGATTTCTTATAGAAGAACAACCCTTACCTTTAAATTTGAAAAAAAATGTGCGAAGTTTGTTTAATTTAGCTCCAGATGAGATTTGTAAAATTAAACAAGGGGAAGATTATCAAATGGAGGATGGAACAATAATTCCCAATGCAGCTTTAACATTGAAATCTAAGAAACCGCGAAAATATGCTTATTGTTGCGATACGGCCTACTCAGAAACGCTTATTTCGTTTGTAGAGGGAGCTGATTTGCTGTGTTTCGATTGTACTTTTGATGCACAAATGGCTGAATTGGCATTGGAAAGGCAGCACGGGACATCAGTACAAGCCGCTATGTTGGCTCAAAAGGCTCACGTTCAGCAATTGATGCTTACCCATTTTTCAGCGCGATTTCATGAAGTGAATATGCTTGTGGATGAAGCTAAAGTTTTATTTCCCAATACTTTTGCAGCATTCGATGGAGGACGTTTCGAAGTTCCTTTTAACCTGGGGTAATCAGCGATATAACTTTTGACATTTACTTTTTTTTTGTATCTTTGTAAATTATTAATTCTAAATAAACAGTTATGGCAAAAGGACGGATACTGTATATAAATCAAGAAATTACTCCTTATTCACCTGATTCGGAAGTTGCCTATTTTGGACGCTATTTGCCTGCTTACGTGCAGGAACAAGGACGGGAAATACGGACATTTATGCCTAGGTTCAGTTATGTTAATGAACGAAAAAATCAATTGCACGAAGTAATTCGCTTATCAGGAATGAACCTGATTATAAATAATTGTGATCATCAATTGATTATAAAAGTAGGTTCTATAGCATCTGCACGTATGCAAGTGTATTTTATTGATAATGAAGAGTATTTTACTAAAAAAGATGGTCCTCGCGATAAAAACGATGTTTTTTATGAAGATAATGATGAGCGCATTTTATTTTATGGAAGAGGTGCTCTAGAGGCTGTAAGGAAATTAGCATGGCAACCACATTTAATTCATTTCAATGGGTGGTTTTCTGCAATGGTTCCTTTTTATCTACGTCGTATTAATAAAGAAAATGCATTTTTCTCAGGTACAAAAACGGTTATTTCGCTTTTCGATGATGAATTTTCAGAACCGTTTAATCCTTCTATGGAAAAAAAGATGAAAGCTGATGGTGCTACAGCAAAAGACTTGCGTATGTATCAAGGTTTTAATTATATGTCGATTATGAAAACAGCCATTAGCTATGCTCATGGTGTTGTAGTGGCTTCTCCAAAAGTGAATCCCGAGCTTATTGCGTATGCAAAAGAGAATAAGAAATTTGTTATTGATTATGCTCCGAAAGAAGAGTTATATCCTGCTATTAACAAACTTTACGATTCTATTATTGGAAATAACATCAACAACTAATACTTTTTGTTATAGGGAATGCGTTATTTCCAATGCTATTTATGTAGGATACTGGAATACATAAGTAGTAAAATACTAATTAAATAAGAGAATTTTAATGAGACGGTTAAATCTTTTTGTAACGTTGTTTTTTATAACTCCTTTCTTTTTTATTGCATGTACTGAAGATGAATCAGATTTAGGACTGGGATTGCAAGATCCTTCTTCAATATTTAACGGAAAAGTATTTGATACGACTACTGTGGTAGCCTATACGGTGTTTGATGACTCGTTATTGACATCAAATTATGCTACAGGGGTTATTGGTTATTATCAAGATAATGTTTTTGGAAAAGTTGAAGGTTATATGTACACTCAAGCTTCAGTTTCTACATCAGGAGGTGTTTCATTTGAAAATACTGAAATCGATTCCGTTGTACTTTCTTTGATATGTGTGGGTGTTTATCCAAGTTCTTTGAATACATCTAAGTCTATACAGAACTTACACTTTCAAGTATATGCCATGTCGGAAGGTATAGAGCTGGACTCGAGTTACTATGCATCGGACTCAAGACCTACAGGAGCTTGTTATTTTGATAATACAATTCAGTACAATCCATCAGATAGTTTGATCCGAATGAAATTATCTTCAAATATACATTCGGTTTTTGAAAATCAGATATATAAAGATAATTCGAGTTTTATAGAGGCATTTAAAGGAATGTTTATAAAAATGGTCCCTAACTGGGCGTCTCCTTGTATGCTTTATATCAATTACTGGGCATCAGTAACAGGAATTACCGTACATTATCGGGATGCAGAAACAACAAAGCCGTTAACGTATCGATTTGTGTTTAATAAATCTGCAGCTCATTTTAATCAATATGTTCAAGATTATTCAGGAACAGCCCTGTCTGTGTTTAATGTAGATAAGAAGGCGACGATTGAAGGGACTCAAAAATTATATTTGGAGTCGCTGGGAGGTACTTCTATTAAGTTGAATTTTCCAAACCTGATAGAATGGGGAAAACAACATCCGAATGCGATCATTCATCAAGCAGAATTGTTTCTTCCTTTTTCGGAAGCGTCACCGGATAATGACCCACCATCTCAAGTAATTTGTTACAAATATACCCGTAGTGGAACTATTATTCCTATTGCCGATATGACGGATGGTATTTTAGGTAAGGGGTTCGATGGTAGTTATAATACATCGCAGCGATATTATAGAATGCGTATTACTCGTCATATTCAACAAATGTTGAATGGAACAATAGGTGATTATGGATTACGTATTTATGTAAATGCACGTCGTACCACCGCTAATCGTTGTATTATCAACGGAACTCAAACATCCAATCCTGTAAAATTGAAGATCATCTATACCGAATAATAAATTAATAAGAAATACATCATGCCCCTCAGAAGTTTAATATTTGTAATGATTTGCTTTTTTTCATACCAGATAAATGCTCAAATCAAATATGAAAATTATTACGATAATGGAAAAACATTGAAATCAGTGGAAGGTAGAATGACTTATGACAGCATTCGGGTAGGAATGTGGACATGGTGGCATCCCAATGGAAAAGTCTATCAAAAGGGGAGTTATGAAAACGGACAAAAAATAGGAACATGGGTTGTATATTATGAAGATGGAACAATATGTGCAAAAGAAGATTGTGAGAATGGGTTTGATAGAAGCTGGCATCGAGATGGAAAATTAAAAAGCGAGGTGGCTATTGTTAATGGAGAAAAAGATGGTGTTTATAAATCGTGGTACGAAAACGGACAGCAAAAAGATGAATATATCTTCCAGAAAGGAAATAAAGAAGGAAAAACCAGTGAATGGTATGAAAATGGGCAATTGAAATTCAAGGGAGAATACAAAAATAATAAACTGAATTGTCGTGGAGAGTGGTGGACATCGGATGGGCGAAAGGATATGGAAGGTTTGTTGGTTGATGATTTGCAAGATGGAAAATGGATATTTTTTTGGCGTACTAACGGTAAAATAGGCATAGAGGGGATTTACTCAAGAGGAGTAGAAGATGGTTTGTGGACATATTTCTATGAAACGGGCGAAAAGTGGCGTTCAGGAAATTATGAAAATGGTTCGCGAGAAGGTGTATGGACGACATGGTATGAAAATGGGAAAAAATTGCATGAAGGCAATTATGTGGCAGGAAAAGAACAGGGAGTCTGGAAGTCATGGTTTGAGAATGGGAAATTGAATTATGCAGGAGGTTTTTCGGATGGATTAAAAATGGGTGAATGGCGTGGATTTTATCAAAATGGGACACCGCGCTATGTTATCAATTATCAAAAAGATATTCGGAATGGTAAGGAAGTTCGATATTATGAAAATGGAAATATAGAATACGAATCTTTTTACCGTGATGGTGTTCATGATGGTGCCTGGAAAAAATATAACAGCAACGCTAAAGTAATTGAATCCGGATATTTTACAAACGGGAAAAAGAATGGAAAATGGCAGTACTATACAGAGATGGGAGCATTGTTCCAAGAACAGGAATTTTCTAATGACACTCCTGATGGTAGTTTTACTGAATATTTAGGTAATAGAAAAATATCAGAGGGGTCTTTTAAAAATGGAGAAAAATCCGGTGTTTGGTCATATTGGGATCAATATGGTAATCCTTCCATGACTATAACATTTAAAAGCGGGAAGATGATCTCAAAGGAAATCATAGAAGCGAAAGAAATAAATCGCTCTAGAAATTCTGTAAATACAAGCAAAAATATGAATAAACAGACTAAAAGCAAGGTCAATAATTCTAAAAGGTTTAAATAGATTTCTTTTTTAGTCTGTAATAATAGGTATCTCATATTCTCATGAAACTATTTTCTGATATACAATTGTTGTTGGCATCAAAGTCACCCCGTAGGCAACAACTGATTAAACAGTTAGGGTTTTCTGTACAAGTAATCGATATTTGTGTAGATGAGGTAGTAAACGAGGCTATTCAGGCTAAAGAGATTCCAAGTTTTTTAGCTCAACGTAAATCAAAAGCATATGATTCTAATTTGTTATTGGAAAATCAAATCTTGATTACGGCGGATACGGGAGTCGTTTTGGATAATAAGATGTTGGGAAAACCTACTGACAGAGAGAATGCATTGAATATGTTAATGCAACTTTCAGGACGCAAACATGAGGTATATACGGGAGTATGTTTAAAAACAAAAACTCAAACAATTACATTTACAGAGGAGACCAGTGTTTATCTTAAAGAGCTTAGTTTATCTGAAATAGAATATTATTTGGATCATTATCAATATCAAGATAAGGCCGGATCTTATGCTATTCAAGAATGGATCGGCATGATCGGAGTGCTTTCCATAAAGGGTGATTTTTACAATGTAATGGGTTTTCCTGTTGCGCGTATATATAAAGAAATTTGTACAATACGGCAAAATAGTTAGAGTATAGAGATATGAATATTGATTACACTCGGTTTATAAGTTCTTCGGTCGAAATTTTATGAGCGCAAGCAAAATCTCCCATTGGACATTCCCAGTGTCCATGCAAGCCGCATGGTCGACATGCTAAGCCTTCCTTTTCTTGTACTATTATAGCATTCTTCGATAATGGCCCAAATCCAAATTCAGGTATCGTAGAACAAAATACAGCCGTTGTTGGGGCGTCTACACTCGACGCTAAGTGCATGGGAGAGGAATCACAAACAAAATTCATTCGAGCATCCCGCATTAGAGCTGCGGATTCTAATAAAGAGAGTTTACCTGCAAAATTTAAGACGATATGACCTGGAAGTTTTTTTACAAGGTTATCACATAATTCGAAATCAGCACTTCCTCCTAATAAATAAATGAATACTTCCGTACTAGTCTGAGATAAAAAATTGTACCATTCTTCAAGAGGATATTGTTTTGTAAACCACAAAGAAGCAGGTGCTACACAAATGTATTGATGTGTCTTATATTGAGAGACTTTAGCATATTCTTTAGGTAATGGATATAATCGCGGTTGAGCAGCTATAGAATCGGTAAGATGAGTAATTAATAGTTGGTTTCGTTGTGTTTCATGCAAATAGGGTTGTCCTTTTCTGCCTATAGAATGAGGGAATCGTTTGGTATAAAACATTGACAGAGGGTTTTTATTGAACCCTATTTTTTGATGAGCTCCTGATAATGCAGTTAAGAAGCCTGTCGAAAAGAAGCGTTGCAGGTTTATTACCAAATCATATTTTGTGCTTCGAATACGGAACAAGAGCTTTAATAAATTCAGTTTTTTATGGTGTTTTTTATCCCAAATTAATATTTTACGAATAAAAGGGTGTCCGAAAAATAAAGATTCATTACCTTTTTTTAGTAATATATCAATAGGTACTTGGGGATGGAATGCATGAAGTTTTTCAAGAATAGCTGTTGCTAAAATAACATCTCCGATAGATGCTGTTTGTATGATCAATATTTGTTTCACATGCGATTGTGTTTGTTATAGAATGCGGAATAAAAAAGAACTTTGCAAATTCCTTACAAAGTTCTTGCGGAAAGAGAGGGATTCGAACCCCCGGACCCGTGAAGATCAACGGTTTTCAAGACCGCCGCATTCGACCACTCTGCCATCTTTCCGTTTGCAAAGATACGAATATTTTTTTTATGAGCAAGAAAAATATTCATTTTTGATGTTTATATACTCATTCATTGTATAAAATGTTTTTTAGATGGATGAATTTTGATAAAAAAATACCCTTTTTAGGAGAATATATATTGCTTTTTAGTGCCTATTTTATTTTTTAGGTCATTGTTTTTACTTTTCTTGTGATGTATCTAAAAGATAATGCT
>CAYYUE010000085.1:0-9231 GCA_964474745.1 uncultured Bacteroidaceae bacterium
TTCGTTGACGTGATCCGATGCTCGTAGGTGTAAAATCCTGTTATCCGTATATCCTATGTATAACACAGAAAGTGTATAAAGGTTCAATGGTAGAGGTAATAAAAATATTTTTTTGAAGATAGAGATCTTTTATTCTTGTTGTTCGGTTGTATCTAGAAAATCATATACGTTATCCGTTCGGAATCATCAAGCTCACCCTATTCCCTATTTTAGAATGATAACCTTCCAACACAAATAGTACAAGGATCCATTGGTTATTGGAAATATGACCTAATAGCGGATATTTGTTTTTAGGAGCTATTAGGTCATATTAAGGTTTCTCTATTGTTTTATAAAGTTTTTGGCATCGAAAACGGTTCCATTACAAAGTAAGGTTACTGTATATATACCTTGCGGATAGTCGGATATATTCAGTGTTGTTTGCGAAGTATTTGCATCCAATAGATAATTGTTGACAATAGAAGTACTGTTGGTATTTCCATAGCATCGAACCACTCTGAGGTAGGCAGATGCAGCTTCCCCCAAATGGTAGTTCACTGTTATGGAATTTGTTGCCGGATTTGGAGTAAGGGTGTGCAACCCGGGAGGAATCAAGGATACGGTCACTTCCGAGTAATCTTTAAAACCGTCTGCAGAGGCAATAACCTCCAGTCTGTAAGTGGTAGGGGCTTCCACGGCTACGGAAACATCCGTTCCGGTATACAGCAAATTTCCGGAAGCATCATACCAATTATATGTGGCCGCTTCGCCAATAGATTCGGCTGAAAGAGTTGCTATTGCGTGTTTTCCTACTTCGATATTTTCTCCGGCATTCGCCTCGAATAAAGGGCGTGCCGTTTTGTCTACAACTAGGGTAATTCCTCCTGTTAGCGAATCCGTCGCTGCATCATACTGATGTATATAGTATGCATATTTCATTTTATCCGTATACTCAGTGGTTAAAAAATTGATCTTTACAGTAAATAAACCTTCAAAATTCTTTGGCAAATGCATCCCTGTTAAGTAAGCGTTGTCTCCCTTAACTAAAAAAGTATGCCTATTTATCCTTTGTAAGTTTGCATATCCTCCATTGCCATTTTGCCAAGCCTGCAGCAAGGCTTCGTCGAGTTCTACATATACTTCCGCTTCTTCATATATGGGTTTTCCCTCTTCATTATTGGGGAGATGTAGTTTAAAATAACAATTACGAGATTCCGGTTGAAGGTTATCTACTCCAAAAGAGGCTGCCATAACTCCGGGTTCATTTCCATAAACATCAGCAATAAGTGCCAAAGATACATTTTTAATAGAAATATTATTATTATTCAGAATATTGGCAGTGGTATTGGAAATTTCCGGAAAAACCATAGGATCCGTATCGGATACAATACGGGTAAGCAGTGAATATTCTGCTGTAGGAGGAAATGGTACATTAGGAAACCCTATACGGAAACAAAGTGTATCGGATCCTCCTGGGGGAATAGCAGGAATGATAAGCGAATCCACCGGAGCCCATGAAGCAGGCCAGACAGAAGAAATTCTTATCGGTCTCCGATAGAGGTAAAGTTTATCATTTCCCCACGAAGGCAAGGAACCCCTATTACGAACTCGTACATATACATAGCCATATGAACCTTTGTTAATAACTTGATGTTCGGTTCCTCCGTCGCGATTCCTCCGTACCCAGATATCAGGGCTGTTATAACCGTACTGGGGATTATAATAGGGTTCTACACCGGCATCAGCTTCCGAATCTTTGGTGTATAAATCATACGACAATTGACGAGTCCTTAGTACTGCTGCATAGGCATCGACACGTCCTGTTCCCAGCAACCCGGGATATACATGAGCATCTGTTATTGGAACCGTGGTTTCTTTGATGATATTTTCTATTTCGGCAGGAGTTAAAAACGGATTCATCGCTAACATCAACGCTGCAACTCCCGCTATTTGAGGCACTGCAACGGAATTTCCAAATGCGGTTCTATATGAATTATTTGTGGTACAAACGGCCACATCTTTTGCCATTACACAAACATCCACCCATTGATTATGTGCAAGTCCTGTGGGGCCATGATTGTTTGTATAATCCACTCCGCTCACATTTATAACACCCGGTATATCTGCTATGGAACTATGATTCACCGATGTTTCAGTATTACCGGCTGAAACCACTAAAAGGGTACCTCCTTCTGTTATTTCTCGGATTTCACTTGATTTCAATCCTGTACCTGTCCAACTCACATTGATTATAGGTATTCCCATTTGATATAAGGTCCATATCGCATAAGCAATGTCAAAGGAACTCGCTGTACTACCATTATGAGGGATCCGACAGGCCGCTATTTTGGTCTTATATCCAATTGCAGCGATTCCCTCATGATTATTTGTTTCTGCGGAAACACAACTTGCCACCATAGTTCCATGATGATTCCCTGCGGAAACAGGGCCGCTTAAATGAATAATTTGGTTTTTCAAATCTACATGCGTCGTATCAAAATCAGTATCTGCAACCCCTACCACAATATTCGAAGAACCAAGGGTTATCGACCATGCACACTCCGCATTTAACAATTCCAATGCATTATTATTAATTAAATTATTGAATATCATTGCATCGTTAACAGGCGATATCGGATTAGGGCATTCTGAAATGGAAATAAGTTCCTCTTCTTCAATAAGCTCAAACATCCTTGTAGAACTCAAAAAATCGACACCTTTAACAGATGCTGTTCCCCCATATATTTTAACGACATGGTACAACAATAGATCCGGATTTTTTGCATTGGGATATTGCTGTCTAACTGTTATGCTGTCAAAACCGTAGGTGAATTTCTTTTTATTTAATAACTCATAAATATTTTCTGCAGACTTGCTCTCTCGGGATGTAACAAGATAAGACGTATTTTGAGAACACAAAATCAGGCTGAAAATTGAAAAAACAAATAAGAGTGCTGCTTTTTTCATTGTTTGATTATTTTTAGGGTAGAAACCCTGTTGTTATTTGTTATTTTTACAATATAAGACCCCTTTTTAAGGGATTGAACAGTAAGAAAGTTGGAGCCATGTATATTTTTAGACATTATCCGTCTCCCATCCATTGAAAATATTTCTACCCATAGAGGAACGGTACGGGTTTGTTCTATATGGGAAAAATACAACTTATCTCCCACCGGATTTGGATATACATGTATTTTCCCGTTCGCTTCGGGTGCAGCAATCCTCAATGGAGGATCTGTATAAACGTATTCATCTATCCAATACTCTGAAAATACAGTACCCCATAAGGGTAGCAACCGACGGTACAAATCGATGATATCCCCTTCAATAGCGATGACAACGTAATTTCGTAACGAATCGGAGACGGCACCCGGAAAAGCTAAAGCATATTTCCGCACATTAAAATCCTGTAAAATACGATTTACTTCTTCGTTTCCCGAAGTAGTGGGTGATGCAGGAAGAGCCGTGGAATCCAAAACCATTATTCTTATGGACGGTGCAAAATCAAACACATGCAAAAACAATCCTGTAGCTTGTAACCGCTCCTTGAATAATTTGTTACCCCACTGTATAGAAACAGAATCAAATTCAATTTTATAAACTTCTAACACGGAGTCATAAGTAACCCCATAATAGTATTCAAAATCAAAACCGTAATCAGTTACTCCATACGAAGTAAACAAATTATTTAAATTTACATTATCGGATTGTGTTGAAGATACAGGAAAAGCAGAACTGTCCCGTATCACCACCCAAATAGCGGAACTATTATGGGATTGAGCATATGCAGAGAAAAGAATCTGCATAAAACATAAAACAACTATTGTTTTCTTCATAATTTACCTTTCTTTTTTGTAACCGGAAATACTCTTTTCATTTTGCATTCCCGTTATTATTTATGATTACCCTGTGTTCATTTTAATACTATTTATCGTAAAAATATGAGTACCTATTAGATGTATAACGACAAGAATAAAAAATAGTTTACATGAACTATTTTGAAGAATACATATCCTTGAACATCAACAGGTTGCTTTCAGAAGAGTTTCTGTCGTTTCATGGAACAGAATCTCTTAAATGCACTCTATTCAATGTTATTTGATTCTTTGATATTCTAAATGCACATTATTTTGAATACCGAAACAGCATGTACATAATCTATTTACTTATATTATTCGTTTCCAAATCAATGATCAAAAAAATATTCGCGGAACCCAATTCTGAAAATCTTATTCGCCACATATGTTATTAGGATTTGATACTATTTATATTGGACATTCCTTATTATTTTTGTACATACGGTATTATATAGATGGAAAAATCGGCTTTTTCTCGACAACCTATTGTGTTAAATACATATAACAATAGTATGTGCCGGTTAGGATGATTGTATGTGTTTATCCGGGAGTGAAAGGAGCAAATCCTGTTATCCCTATATCCTGTGTATAAAGATATTTTTTTGAGGATGGGTGTGTTGTTCTCCCAATACCGGTGACAGGTATTGGGGTTTCGCAAGGGATATCTTGGACATAACTATGTGCATATACCCATACAGCAACTACAATACATTTTTTCATTATGTTATTATTTTACTTCTAAAGATGGCACGAACCTAACGACAAAAGACAGATAACGGATCATCGTACTATGTGCTTTTCTATTGAGAGGTCTTCTGTATACTAATCAGTTGCATTTTCAGGACGTTGGTAAGGTACTTCATTTACCAGGCTGTATTGCAGAATAAACCGATGATTCGTATATTGGTAACTCCAAGTATCTTGCCCGTCAAATATACCCACTTCGCGCTCTTCTCCGTAGTAGGTAAAAGAAATCAGGCTGTCGGTTCTCTCAAAAAAGAAATCCGTATAATCTTTATAGGTAGGACCTCCCATAGGATAATATACAAAAGGATGATTCCTATAGAGAAAACCCTCCAGACAAGTATGGGTATCTCCGATGTCCAGAAAAAACAATTCAATATGAATGGCAGTGTCGCCCCAAAAAGAACCGGGAGTTATCCAATAAGCAATGCGATCGGGAGGATAATAGTTGTTCGTATCCTCGCAATCGATAATCTGATCCAATACCGCATACAATGCAGGGTCTTTTACTTTATATAATTGCATATGGTATGGATAAAGCGATGTGTCTTTTTCTTGACGATGGCACGAGCCTAGCAACAAAAGGCAACTAAAACCGATAATGATGTGATGTGCTTTCATATCTATTTATTTTTAGAGGAATTGCTATGGTAATAAAGAGGCAATTTATTGGGCAAAATAATACATGTGGATATATTCGGATTTTTCAATTCCAATTTTTTTACTAATAAACGGTCTGCATCACTCACTTTCATTTCTCCACCGGAGGGATGTATATGATCGAAAATGGTCGTGTTGAGTGCCGATATGATTCGAGGCAGGTAATGCCCTTTTCCGTTAATGATATCGCTGGCTCCGAATTCTTCCAATCTCCGATGTGAGGTGGTAATAGCGTTGTACTCTTTTTCCAAACCGAATCGGCTCCATTCTACTTGTGTATGATCGGCAAAAAACTGCATAAGTTCATCGGCCGGTTTGTTGCCTTGTATTCCATACATATCCACAGTTACATTGATCATATGATCTGTCTTCGGGTTTTTTCTTTCTTGGGTATACGCTGTTTTTCCCATGATGGTTCCGTTTTCGTATGCAGTGCTTTCAACGGTGCTTCCATCCGCTTTTCTAACCAAAAAGAAGTCTTTTTGATTTTTTATACGGTTGATCAGGTTTCCTTTTTCATCTATTTCCCATACATCCATTCCATTGGGGTCTATTCGTTTTAACGGATTGTTATTGCAGTAGGCATACGGCGTTATCCAGTAATACCGGTCGCATTTGGGGTCTACGCTTAAGATGGGCAGATGGCCGACGCCGGAGGTGTCTTCAAATTCTTCGTCTTCGAATACAAATCCGATAACGGTATCGCGCCATACATGGTATAAGGCCGCGCCGATACGTACCACGCTGTCCTGGTCGTGAAACTCCAATAATTCCCCGTCGCCGGAGGTGCCTACGTATACCTTGTGCCCGTATTTGGCAAAGGGACTGTCGACTTTGTACCGTTCTATAATTTGTGCCTGTAGGGCCGTACTGAACAATAACAAAGCCAAACCGATTGTGATGTATTTGGTTTTCATGTACTATGTCATGTAATTCGTTTGTACAGGATAGGCTCCCCTCTAAAGCAGGATGTTCCCGCGGCAGGTTTTTTCCTTATTATATGTTATATAGACGGAAAAATCGACTTTTTCTCGACAACCTATTGTGTTAAATACATATAACAATAGTATGTGCCGGTTAGGATGATTGTATGTGTTTATCCGGGAGTGAAAGGAGCAAATCCTGTTATCCCTATATCCTGTGTATAAAGATATTTTTTTGAGGATGGGTGTGTTGTATTTTGTCATTTCATGTTTCGCAGATTGTTTGATTCCCTGCTGTAAGAGGGTATGGCTCCCGGCACAAATAGTTGCTCATCTGTTTTTTTATGAGTTACTCCGAAGGCAGTATGTGTTTCCAAATAGATTCCTCTTCTTCTTTTTCGATAGGCACTATTTCTATAATCCTCGCCACTCTGCAAAATGTATCGCCCTGACATTCGCTAACACGTATATGCGTATCTTCTTCTACAAAAGGTTCTAAATAGTAGGCTACTACAAACTTTTTGATTGTCAGAATCCCCCTGCCTCTGTATACAGAATCCGAATCCATAAACTTTTTTTCAGTTCCGTATTCACTTTTATACGATTTATAAACATTCTTCACTAAGTCATTAAATACTGAATCTCGCACGCTCATGGATAACCCGGGATAACATTTGGATAAAAAATGACTTGCATCTCGATCCAGGAGAAAATTGGCGTACAGCGAATTTGTATAAAATGTGCACAACAATCGATCTTTATCACTTGTATCAATATGGTATGATTTCAGGTCTTTTACAAATACGGCACGTAAGTCTTCCGATTTTAAATTGTCCGTCCAGGGATGGCGTTCACCCAATACCAGTGACAGGTAGTACAACGTATCGGTTTGGGTTTCGCAAGGGATATCTTGGGCATGGCTATGTGCATATACCCATAGAGCAACTATAACTACAATACATTTTTTCATTATTCTATCATTTTGGGTAAACCGGAATTATTAATCAACATATTAATGTCTTTTTGGTTGGGCATATCCTGTCCGGGATTGTAATTGCCGATACCGTTATCTGCGTCATCGTTTTTATAAAACAACGTATGAAATATTTCGTGAATCCGATTTCGGGTATTACGGGGATCATCATACTTGGAATTCATAAATATTTGATTATTATTAGTAGTAACACCACCCGCATCTTGACCCAATTTAAATATATCTTTAAAATAATCCGAAGATTGTTTTTCAAATGTATTTCCGATGGAAATATAATTGAGGGCAGCCTCCCGAGCCTGGCTTTTATATCCCTCATCACCCGGCACACCGATAAATTCCAGATGAAATTGAACGCTATACCCTGCATAAGCCCCTTCGGATACTGCATAATTAGCACTGTTTAATGCCTCGTTGATGTTTTGTTGCATTAGGGGAACGTCTTTGGGTTTGTAATAGGTTTGGGAAGCGGAAAGGTCTTTTTGCAAATTGCTTTCACTGGTTCGTACATAGTATTTTGCGGTTACGGTGAGTGTTTTGGTTGTTTTTTGTTTTAGCAGGTTATTCATGCATATCTCTTACCAAATCTTCCCATTGTTTAGTATCTGAATAATAATAAACTCCTTCACCAAGAGTCGTTCCAAACCAAACCATATAGTTAACACTATCTTTTTTTGCATAGCAAAATAGGACATCGTCAATAATTCCATTTTGTCCTATATCTTGTAACGAATTAGGTAAAAAGCCATTAGTATTTTTATAAAACTCTATTTTTTCTATTATTATATTTCCATTACGTATTCTTCTTTTGTCAGCATTTATTTCAGTGAAATATAGAATAATAATGAAAAGTGCTAATATGCAAAACACTATCAATAATATGTTTTTTAACTTTCTCATAATTTTATGGATTATCTTTTGTATAAACAGGTATGCTTGAAGCATTATTCCTTGTTGGAAGATTTTTAGAATCTTTTTCAGGCATAATGTTATAGTTTGGTGCTTTATTAGGTGTGGTTGCTTTTAATACATTATTCAGGTAGTCTTGCAATTGTTCCCCAAAGTTCTTATCACTATTCGAGTCAAAATAATTTGCACCAAAATCTGCACCAAACTTATCGCTCGGCAAATCTTCGTAACTAAACGCCGAATGTTTTGCAAAAATCATATCTGATATTTCTTGAAACAAACCCTCTTTCAATGCTTTCCCCTTTGGATGTTTTTCTCCATCTTGTTTATATTGATATGCTTTTCCTGCGTAAAACATAAAATGGGCCATGTCTATCCAACCCCCATTTTCAGTGTATATGTATCTATCCGATTGAGTATTGAATGGAGCTGTATTTGTCGGTTCTAATATCCTCGTACTGAGTTTGGTCATTCCCATTCTTAGCATCGCAGAGTGAGCTGCTGTTCCTGTTGAAAAACCAATACCTGTTGATAATCCGTTAATAAATGTTATAAATCCATGTACTGTTCCTGCTTGTGCTTTTACAGGCTCTTTACCATTGGGGTCTATTAGTTTTACCGGATTGTTATTGCAATAGGCATAGGGCGTTATCCAGTAATACCGGTCGCATTTGGGGTCTACGCTTAAGAAGGGCAGATGGCCGATGCCGGAGGTGTCTTCAAATTCTTCGTCTTCGAATACAAATCCGATAACGGTATCGCGCCATACATGGTATAAGGCCGCGCCGATACGTACCACGCTGTCCTGGTCGTGAAACTCCAATAATTCCCCGTCGCCGGAGGTGCCTACGTATACCTTGTGCCCGTATTTGGCAAAAGGGCTGTCGACTTTGTACCGTTCTATAATTTGTGCCTGTAGGGCGGTACTGAACAATAACCAAGCCAAACCGATTGCGATGTGTTTTGTTTTCATGTACTATACCCTGTAATTCGTTTGTGCAGGATAGGCTCCCCTCTGAAGCAGGATGCTCCCGCGGCAGGCTTTTCCCTTATTATATGTTATATAGATGGAAAAATCGGCTTTTTCTCGACAACCTATGGCGTTAAATACATATAATAATATGTGCCGGTTAGGATGATTGTATGTTTTTATCCGGGAGTGAAAGGA
>CAYYUE010000086.1:0-9191 GCA_964474745.1 uncultured Bacteroidaceae bacterium
AAAACAGAAATAGCAAAGGAGCAGTTAATAGCAGAAAGAAAATCCGTATTGGATACGGAGGTATACAAACGTGGAGAACAATTTTATAAAGACAATAAAGAATTACAAACTGTATTAACTCGAATAAAAGATGAAGAAAAAGTTCTTGCTGAAATAAACAATTTGGAATCAAAAAAGACTTCTTTGTATAGTCAAATTCAGCAATTGATTGAAGGGATAACTCACAAGCATGCTGAGTATCGAGAAGAGGTTGATAAATTGGTTGATAATCTCGTTGTGGAGTATGACGGGTTATCTATATCCGTTACTAAAGAATTTCAAGAAGAAAAAATGCGATGTTTTTTGGAAGCTCGTTGCAATCTACGAGGGACAGAACGCCAAAAGTACGTTGCAAATCTAGTATCATGTTATGATTCTGATTTAGAAAACCAAACAAGGACTCTTTTGAAAGATCTAATCAATGAAAGAGTAGAACTTAAAAGCTCTTATACATCTACAAATGTAGCCAGTGAATTCTTTTCAAACAACTGGTATACGTTATCTTATCAATTATCTTATCAAGGAGATTTATTTGAAATGATGTCTGAGGGTAAACAAGCATTTGTTATTTTGAAATTACTATTAGAATTTAGCGACAAAAAATGTCCTATTTTGATAGACCAACCAGAGGATAGTTTGGATAATAGAGCTATATATCAAGAGCTTGTCGAATATATAAAATCTAAGAAAAAAGATAGACAAATTATTCTTGTCACTCATAATTCTAATGTGGTGGTTAGTGCAGATGCTGAAAATGTAATTGTAGCCAATCAAGAAGGTTCCGATTGCCATAATTATGGAAATTACAAATTCCAATATATCAACGGAGCGTTAGAGCAAACTAAAAAAAGAAATCGAGACGAAACAATAATTTTGAAATCACAAGGAATTCGGGAACACGTTTGTGATATACTTGAGGGAGGTAAAGTGGCTTTTGAAAAAAGAGAGCAGAAATATGGATTTGGAAAATATGCAAATTCAAACAATTAAATTTAAGAAAAGTAGTTATTGATTTGCAAGCACAAATTAAATAACTACTTTTGCACAGAGTTGCTTGAAAAGCAAATCAAAGCAAAACGCTGCAAATGGCACAGTTGCCAAATCATTACCTCAAAATCGGGTAACCCACCCAAAGCCCTTATTCTAAGGCGATAAGAAAAACTTTCCAGAATTTGAAAAAAAACTTGATATCGGGAACGATGACAACAATATCAAAAATAAGGAACTTCGAATCATTTCATTTTTCATCCACACCTAAAAAACAGAATAATATTTTTTATTAGCAACCTAATAAATTTTGTCCAACATATTTACAAAAAATCAACAACCCCATTTGATTCTAAAAACACACAGAATCTTTTATTTCTTTAAATAAATATTTATTAGTACTTTTGTAAACTATGGAAGGTACAAGACAACAAAAAATAGCTCGTCTGATTCAACAAGATATGAGCGAAATTTTTCAAAAAGAGGCTAGAAATCTTTTTGGTAATTCAATGATTACAGTTACACATGTACGCATTTCTCCGGATTTGTCGATCGCTCGTATTATGATCAGTATTTTTCCGATTGGAGATACCAACAAAAGTGAAATCCTGGGCAAAATTAATGAAAATATTCCAGATCTACGTCGTAGATTAGGCAATCGAGTAGGAAAACAATTACGAATTATTCCCTCTCTTTCTTTCTTTTTAGATGATTCATTGGATTATATCGAGAACATCGAAAATTTATTGAAAAAATAAGTTGTTAACTCAATAACAATTATGCTATTAAATATTTTCTCAACATTGTATAATATATTCATTATATGAAATTAGCGATCTTTATTGCTAAACGTTATTTATTTTCGAGAAAAAAGAAAAGTGTTATCCATGTTATTTCATGGATCTCATTGATTGGCATTAGCGTAGGTTCAATGGCATTAATTATTGTATTATCTGTTTACAACGGAATTGGAAATCTTACTCAATCACTCTTTAATGTATTTGATCCTGAATTAAAAATTGAAGCAAGTAAAGGAAAAACGTTCCATTTACAAGAGATTCCGTTTGCCGAAATACAATCCATGCCGCAAATACAAATGTTATCTACAGTTGTAGAGGAAAATATGTGGATTACATATCGACAGCGAGACCGGATTGTTACCGTTCGAGGGGTTGACAACAACTATGCAAAAATTACAGGTTTAGACACTCTTTTATATAAAGGTTCTTATGCCCTGAAAGATGATCTGTTAAATCATTTCCTTATTATGGGAATGGAAATTTATTACGATATGGGAATCAGCGATTTTGATTCAAGAATTCCAGTAGGGCTTCACGTTCCCAAAAGAGAAAGCAATTTTGGCTTTACATTCGAAAAAGCATTCAATTCAAGCTATGCTTTCCCTTCAGCATGTTTTATGATTCAAAATGATATTGACAGCAAATATGTTATCGCTGATATCGATTTTACGAGAGAGCTTATGAATTATACTCCTGACGAAGTTTCATTTGTTTCACTTACATTAAAAAATCCGCATGACATCTATTCGGTTAAACAACATATTCAGAATTTATTAGGCCCCGATTTCTCTATAAAAGACCGCTTCGAACAACAACCACTTTATTATAAAATTTTTCAATCGGAACGTATCGGTATTTTTCTGATTCTTTCGCTTATTGTACTTATCGCTACATTAAATCTAATAGCTTCGTTATCTTTACTTATCATTGATAAACGCAAAGATATTCATACGTTACAGTGCTTAGGTGCTAATAAAAAATTAATTCGCGCTATATTTTTTACCGAAGGTATTATGATTTCATTCGTAGGAGTTATTTTTGGGCTTGTTCTAGGTTTCATTATCTGCCTATTACAGCAACAATTCGGCATTATTAAAATGGGAGATGGAAATTTTGTCGTCAACAGTTTTCCAGTGATGATGCAATTTCAAGATTTTATTTCCGTATTTATCTTAGTATTATGCATTTCTGCTTTATGTGTAGGGTATACCGTGCATCGAGCCAAAATATAAAATTCCATACCTTATTTCAATTTCTTTATATCCGTATAATCCGGATATAGCAAATAATTCTTCCTCATTTTTTTAAACGCGTCGAGCTGAGGCTGCCAAGATTCACGAATTTCCATCTCACTTTTTCCTTCTTGCAGCTGCCTGCGTAACGTTCCCGTACCTACAAGCTTCTCAAAAAAACTATTAAAAAAGATTTGATGTTGCGTATGTTCATACATGTCTATCAAATATGAAAGATTGAGTTGTTTCGTTTTTATAATTTCAAACCCTTTTCCTTTTAGATCCAAACCTTTACATTCTTTTCCTTTATGCATAGGATTTTCACTTACCCCCTTTATCGATTTAGGAACAAACGAAATTATGGATTTTGAATCGTTATTATATGTCGGAGAACCAATAATTTCAAATGGCATTGAGGTCCCTCTACCTACACTAATATCAGTTCCTTCGAAACAGCAGATACTCGGATATAAATAAATTGCATTCGGTGTTTGCAAATTTGGAGAAGGAGCAATTGGCAATACATACAAACTATCATGGGTATAATGAAGCATTGGGATAACAGTTAATGAGCACACTACACTATCTTTTAACCATCTCTCCCCATTAATCATTTGTGCGTATTCCCCTATCGTCATTCCGTGGACTATGGGAACAGGATGCATACCCACAAAAGAGGTGTACACAGGTTCCAATACCGGCCCATCTACATAAAATCCATTGGGGTTCGGTCTATCAAGTACCAGTAAGGGTATTTTATTTTCCGCACAAGCTTCCATTACATAGTGTAACGTAGATATGTAAGTGTAGAATCGAGCACCGACATCCTGTATATCATAAATAACGATATCAACACTTTGTAATTGTTCCATCGTAGGTTTTTTATTTTTTCCATATAATGATACAATGGGGATTCCCGTTTGTGCATCCGCTCCATTATTTATTAAAGCTCCTGCCTCTGCTTGTCCCCGAAAGCCATGTTCCGGACAAAATATTGTCGTTATTTTCACACGCAAACTTTTCAAAGTGTCTATCAAATGGATATTCTGTATTTGAGAGGTTTGATTAGCAACGATACCCACAGATTTTCCCTGTATAAAAGGAAGATATTGAGATATTCGCTCCGCTCCTACTTGAATACGTTGTGCATTTGCAGGAAACGTCAAAAATACAAAAGCTATTACAACTAGTCCTGAAAAAAATACTTTTTTCTTCATAAATCATGTATATATTTGATTGTAGTAATAAAACTATATTTCAGTTGTCATTATTGTATAAATCCGATATTAATTTCAAAAAATCTTTAATTTTTATTACCTTTGTAGCTTATTCTTTTATCGTACAACATCCAATACCACAAATACAATGAAATATAAATTACCTATTATCATTATATTAAGCATCATTACATCTTCCATTTCAGTGTATGCCCAAGATTCCGTAGATGTTATTCAATATGATATTCGGTTAGATATGGGGAATAAAAAACCGAATCGATTTTCAGGATTGACTCATGTATATATTCATTTATTAAAGCCGAATATGACTCAATTTTCATTAGATTTACAAGGTGTAACTGTTGATTCCATGCACATTAATGGAATTCTTACAGATTCAATCGTATACAATCACCGACATTTACAAATCCCTCTTCCTGCACATATCCAATCAACTGATACACTTTGCATAACCGTTTTCTACAATGGGGGTCATTCCACCGAAAGCGGAGGTTGGGGAGGAATTCATTTTGGCGAAAATTTGATATACAATTTGGGTGTAGCATTTAATGAAACACCTCATAGTTATGGGCGCACATGGTTTCCTTGTCGCGACAATTTTACAGACAAGGCTCTTTTTGACTTTTCCATTACGACTTCTCCGGATCAAATAGCGTTATGTAATGGGTTACCGGAATCGGAAATTCTTAACAACGACGGAAGTAAAACCTATTCTTGGAAGCAAACAAAACCTATGCCCACCTACTTAGCCTCAGTAGCAGTCGGAACATTCAACACTCTCCGCTATTCTATTCAAGGGTTGACATTTCCCATTCCTGTTTTATTGGCATTTTCTACTCAGGATTCTATGCACGTTTCACAAGCGTTTTCGTTATTGGAAGACATTATACCAAAATATGAATCATGTTTTGGACCCTATGAATGGGACAGAATCGGTTACGTAGCCACTCCTTTGGGGTCAATGGAACATACATCCAATATTGCTCTTGTCAGTAGTTGCATGGACAACACGGACAACTATTGCCAATCTGTTATTGCTCACGAAGTAGCTCATTCATGGTTTGGAAATTTGATTACATGCGCCTCCGCTTATGATATGTGGTTCAATGAAGGCGGGGCTTCTTTTTGTGAAGAAATAGCCATGGAAGCCGTCTTCGGAAAAAACTATTCCAACAACTATTACCAACAGCTATTAAACTCTGTTCTACGAACCCTTCATTATACAGACAACGGGTATTTATCCATCTATGGGTTACCTGCCAACAAAACATATTCATCTACCGTATACAAGAAAGGTGCTGTAGTTTTCCATTCGCTACGCGGTTACGTAGGCGATGATGTATTTTATGCTTCCATTCGAAAACTGATGGAACGCAACAAATATGCTTCTTTCGACAGCTATCAAATTCGAGATTCACTCTCTTTATATAGTGGAATTGACTTAACGAATTTCTTCAACTTCCATGTTTTCGGTAATGGTTTTCTACATTACAGTATTGATTCCATGAAAGTTGACGGATTGAATACCACTGTCTATATGCGCCAACGGCTTCTCGGAGCACAACATTTTGCCAATGGGAATAGGGTTCCGATTACCTTTTTCTCCAATTCTCGCGACACAATAACCCGTACCATGGTTTTTGATAGTGCATTGGGAGTACAAACTTTTACATTGCCTTTTACACCGAAATTCGGTATTATAGACTATGCAAACTCCTTTTCCGATGCGGTTACCGCAGACGAAACAGATATTGTTACTACACATGTAAAATCTTTAAAAAATTCTTATTTTTCAGTCCAGTCAACACGTTTGGGAGATCCGGCATGGTTATATGTAGCACACCATTGGATATGTCCCGAAAATATTCAAACCACACATCCGGCAGTAAAACGTATGGCTCGTAATCGATATTGGAAAATTGACGGTTTTATTCCTGACAATACCATTTTGAAAGGTAAGTTTTGGTATGCCCGCCATCAAGCAGAAGGCGACTATACATATTTGGACAAAGGTTTTTTAGATAGAAGTGCTTCTATTGATTCCCTTATTGTTCTATATCGCCCCGATATTTCTACTGATTGGGCCCCTGTATATGCTACCAAAGAAGGAAATAACAATCAAGGCTACATGGTTGTAAACAATTTGAAACAAGGTGAGTATGTTTTAGCAATAGGTGAAAAATCCCTTATCGGATTAGAAAAAAAAGAAAGAATAAACCCGCAAATAAAAGTCATTCCAAATCCTTCGAAAAGTCAATTTCGAGTACAGCTTCCTGCGCACATACACACTGCAACCATTATACTTGCCAACATGAACGGCATAGAGGTATTTCGAAAAGAAAATGTACCCCATTTGGAATTATTGTCATGCCCTTTGCCGTCGGGTACTTATCTTCTACAAGTTATCAATGGGAATCAACTTATACATACTCAAAAGATCATTTTCGATTAACATCAAAATTGACAGCCATTACAAGGTATTTTTTACAAACGTACACGTAAGTTGATGCTCCAACGTATGGGGGGGGCAAACACAAAACATATGTTCAATATATGCTTTTATTCTATTAATTTCCAACTATTTCAAAATCAAATTTTCTTTTACAAATAAGACTAGAGGATTATTGTCAAGTTATTTTGTTTCATCGAAATAGATTCGCAAAATAAATTGTATATTTGCATTCCATATACCCAGCGAGTTCTTTTTAGAATTCATTGGTTTTTAGTATGATAAATTTTATTTTTTGATAGTAGATACATAAAAAATAATCTTATGGCACAAATTATTAATGATATTTCAAGAACTTTTAATGAATATTTATTGATCCCGGGGTTAACGAGGAAAGATTGCAATCCTGACAAAACTAATTTGAAAACTCCATTGATTCGTTTTGAAAAAGGGAAAAGTTCCAATATCATGCTAAACATTCCATTTGTATCGGCAATTATGCAATCGGTATCCGATTCGAATATGGCTATTACGCTGGCTAAAAACGGAGGACTTTCTTTCATATTTGGCTCTCAATCTATCGAGGATCAAGTTGATATGGTCCGAAAGGTAAAAAAATACAAAGCAGGATTTGTTGTTAGCGATGCCAATTTAACTCCTGATCAAACCTTACGTGATGTCATTGAATTAAAAGAAAAAACAGGTTTTTCGACTATTGGAATCACTCACGACGGTTCCTCTAATGGGAAATTACTGGGAATGGTTACCAGTCGAGATTATCGCCCTAGCAGAGATTCTTTGAGCAAAAAAATTAAAGATTTTATGACTCCTTTTTCGAAACTAATTGTCGGAAAAGACGGCATCGGTCTCGATGAGGCGAACGATATTATTTGGAATAACAAAGTAAATGCCTTGCCTATTATTGATGAAAATCAATGTTTAAAATATTTCGTTTTCCGTAAAGATTATGATAACCACAAAGACAATCCAAACGAATTGTTAGATACTCACAAACGTTTAATGGTAGGTGCGGGCATTAATACACGCGACTACACGGAAAGGATTCCGAAACTTATAGAAGCGGGAGTTGATATTTTGTGTATAGACTCTTCGGATGGTTTTTCGGAATGGCAATATGATACCATTCGATATGTACGCGAACAATATGGAGATACTGTAAAAATAGGTGCCGGGAATATTGTCGATGAAGAGGGATTTCATTATTTGGCCGAAGCGGGAGCTGACTTTATTAAAGTAGGCATCGGCGGGGGGTCTATTTGCATCACTCGTGAACAAAAAGGCATCGGTCGCGGACAAGCCACGGCTTTAATTGAAGTGGCAAAAGCTCGTGATACGTATTATCGGGAAAAAGGCATATACATTCCGATTTGCTCTGACGGTGGCATCGTACAAGATTATCACATGGTATTGGCGTTAGCCATGGGTGCTGATTTCTTGATGATGGGGCGCTATTTCGCCCGTTTCGACGAAAGCCCTACTAAGAAACTAATGGTAAATGGAAATTATGTAAAAGAATATTGGGGTGAAGGTTCGAATCGTGCACGTAATTGGCAACGCTACGATATGGGAGGAAATTCTTCGCTTAAATTCGAAGAAGGAGTAGATAGTTACGTTCCTTATGCCGGAAAATTAAAAGACAACCTCGATATTACACTGGGGAAAATAAAATCTACCATGTGCAGTTGTGGAGCCACTTCTATCGTAGAATTAAAAAATAAAGCCAAAATTACCATGGTTTCTTCTACCAGTATCATTGAAGGGGGTGCTCACGATGTAATATTAAAAGAAACAAAAAGAGATAATTAGAAATAATTTATTTTTACTGTATGCAAAAGCTCTTCCATCCTTTTCTGAAGAGCTTTTTTTATGTACTTAAGGGTACTGAATTCTAGGGCAAATCAACCGTAAAAGGAATATACCCTTTACGGAAATTTCGATATTTGAAAAGGAATGGAGATGCATATGCATTTCCATTCTTTCCCTTGTTGACGGGATGTGTAACCCGATTCTTTCTTCTACAAAAAATGTAGATTTTTAACCGGATGTTTTGTGTAAAAGATGGAGAACTCCCCGCTGCTCCCCGGCTCTCATTCTTTACTTCGGTTTACAAATCCGGAAAATTTCAGTAGCGTCCATCAACACCGACCTGTAGCGTCCATCAGCACCGACCGATAGCGACCATCAGTACCGACCGATAGCGGCTATCAGCACCGACCGATAGCGGTTATCGACTCCGGCCGGTAACGATTGTTGTTTCTCGAATATCGCCAAAAAAAACTTCCGCAACTCTTTTTCAGCTCTATTACCCAACCCGAACGGGTACAGTCCCCTCTTGCACCTGCATTATTTTCAAGACTACAACAAACAGATTTTCTGTTGTTTATAAGCAAGACAGCTTCCGGAAACGGAGGCTGTCTTGGTATTA
>CAYYUE010000087.1:0-4570 GCA_964474745.1 uncultured Bacteroidaceae bacterium
GGTAATATTGGTTCCGGAAAAACAACATTGACAGGATTACTTTCGAAACATCTTGGATATCAGTCGGTTTACGAAAGTAATGTAAATAATCCTTATATCAATAGTTTCTATGAAGATATGAGGCGGTGGTCATTTAATTTACAAATATATTTTTTACATACTCGATTCAAACAAATTATCGATATCCGGAAATCATGTAGTAACATTATTCAGGATAGGACCATTTATGAAGATGCTTATATATTTGCTCCGAATTTACATGCTATGGGATTGATGAATAGCCGTGATTTTGAAAATTATCAAGCTATTTTTGAATTGTTGTCATCGTTTATTCAACCTCCCGATTTACTTGTTTATTTGAAAGGAAGTGTACCTACGTTAGTAAATCAAATTCAAAAAAGAGGAAGGGAATATGAAAATAGTATTCGACTCGATTATCTCACTAGCTTAAATCAACGGTATGAAAATTGGATTCTGGAATACGATAAAGGTAAATTGCTTATAATAAACATCGAAGAACTTAATTTTGCAGATAAACCTGAGGATTTAGGACTTGTGATTGACAAAGTAAATGCAGAAATTAATGGGTTGTTTTGATGGAACAGTGGTTTTTGAAAATATTGTGTAATCCGCAAACCGGAGCTCCTTTTGTTTATGAAGATTTTGATTTTCTAACAGATACAGAAGGTGTTCAATTTCCTGTAATCAATGGAATACCTAACTTTTTGAGCATTCAAAAAAATACTATTACCGATGATGCTTTTCAATACGTTGATCATTACACCAAAGATGCGGAAGTTTTTGATTATTTTGAGCCTAAAGTAGATAGAGTTACGGCATCCGCTATTACATTGCAACAGGATATGTTGTTGCGAAGGATTCCGAAAGCAACTCGGTTGTTGCTTGATGTAGGGTGTGGGAGTGCTTTTGTTGCTCGTTATTTTCAATATACCGATTGTCATGTTGTTTCTTTAGATGTAGCACGAGCAAATGCAGAAAAAGCAGTGTCTAAATATTCTACAAAAAATCATGCTGCCGTTGTTGCCGATGTTTTTGATTTGCCTTTTTCTGAAAATACATTCGATTGTATAGTTGCATCGGAAATCATAGAGCATACAGTAGATCCAAAAAAGTTTATGGAAGCTTTGCTGAAAGTATTGAAACCTGGAGGAATTTTAATTTTGTCAACACCTTACAGGGAAAAGATAGAATATTCATTGTGTGTACATTGTAATCAACCAACGCCTAAAAATGCACATCTTCATACTTTCGATAAAGAAATTTTGAAGAAACTAATCTTGGATTTATCCGTATCTATAGAGAGAATGCAGTTAGTTGGAAACAAATTTTTATTGCGAACGCATCTGATAGTTCCGATACGTGTTCTGGGATTTCCTATTTTAAAAAGTGTAGATGCTATTTTTAACTTGCTGATTCCTAAAGCGCAACATATTATTTTGAAAATAAAGAAAATATAGTGATATAGAATGAAAATATTAGGAATTATACCGGCACGGTATGCATCGACACGTTTTCCAGGCAAACCATTAATTTTGATAGAAGGGAAGCCTATGATTCAATGTGTGTATGAACGAGTTCAAAATATCAAAATATTTTCTGAGATTGTAGTGGCTACCGATGACCATCGAATAAGAGATTGTGTGCAAAACTTTGGAGGAAAGGTGATTATGACTCATTCAGATCATCGAAGTGGAACCGATCGATGTGGGGAAGTTTTAAAGAAATTGCAATCCATAGGAGAAAATTTCGACGTAATTGTAAACATACAGGGAGATGAACCCTATGTGGAAGCTTCTCAAATTGAGGAGCTTGTGGCATGCTTTTCGGATGTTCATGTCCAAATAGCCACATTAAAAAAAGAAATTGTTTCAGAAGAGGAACTTTTTTCGCCGAATGTAGTAAAAGTTGTGTGTAAAAAAAATGGAGATGCAATTTATTTTAGTCGGCTTCCAATACCTTATTTGAGAAACCAAGAGCAAAAAAATTGGATAAATCGACAAAAATATTTCAAACATATTGGAATATATGCTTATACTTCTGTAACTTTGCAAAATATTATTCAATTACCACAGTCGGAGTTAGAATATTCTGAATCGTTAGAACAATTGCGTTGGATTGAAAATAATTATGCGATAAAAACACAAGAAACCTTTATAGAAAATGTGGCTATTGATACGCCAGAAGATTTGTTGAAACTGAAAAACAGATAAACTAATGAATATAACGAATTACATAATTGAGTTTTTAAAGGAAGGAAATATTGTTGAAATAAAAGGCATTGGAAGTTTTGTTCCCAAAAGAATCGAAACTCAATTCGATAAAACATCGAGTATGTATTATCCTGCTGTTATAACGGTTGAGTTTCGCCAGATCTGTTCCGGTAATAACCAAATTATTGATTATATTGCTAAACGTGAGTTCGTAGGGATTTCCACTGCTGAAAGATTATGGGATAATTTTGTACTTGCTTTAAAAGAAAAGATAGAAAACGAATCGAAGCATGCATTTCCGGAAATAGGAGATTTATGTTATGAAAGAGAACGGAACTGTTTTGTATTTACTCCAGTTGAAGGATTGAATTTGATGAGGGAGACGCAGCATTTATCTCCTATAAAAAATGTTCTGATTTATGATAGAGATCCTCAACGAGTAAATCCGTTTGACAGATTTGATAATCCTGTAATTCCTGAGAAAGTAGAGGAAGAGATAGAGGAAGAAATAGAAGAAACGTTGGAGAGGGTAGAAGATTGTTTTACAGAGGAAGAAGAACAAGTGGAAAAAGAAGTTAAAATTTCTCAACCTGAAAAGAAAGAAATATTCGATCCTGAGATATTGATGGCCTCTGCAAAAAAACCTATCGAGGAGAAAGTTGAGCAGGAACGACATCAAACAAAAGAAGAAATGCTTCAAGGAAGTGAACATCGCTCTAAAAGATCTAAGAAAAAAAGAGTATTTTTAGTTATTCCTCTTATTGTATTGGGGGTATTTATTTTATTAGGAGTATTCTATTATTTTCAATTTTATAAAGCTTCAAAAACTACTATAGTTGCCACGACCTCTGAACAAGTACAAACAACTCAAGAAGCCTCAATTGTGCCTTCGGATAAAAAAGAACCTATTATTGAAGAAAAATCTCCATCTACGGATAATATTTCATTAGAGAATAGCTATTTTAAAGGAGCTAATGGGTTTACATTCGATTATAATCTAGTAGAAATAACCGATACCCCCCAAACAATAGAAGCTACTCGTAATAGTATCTTGAACAATTTAGAGACTAAGCTTACTGTGTTTTTGAAAAACCAATCTTATTCTACGGCAAAATCCGCAATGAAAGTAAAGCTCACTGAATATATAGAGAATCGACTCAGTATTCTATTTGATAATCAGTTATTCCATCCGTCTAAATTCATAAATTACAATGATTATATTACTCAATATTGCCAGGGAGATTTAGAACGTCAACGTGTTTCAAGGGCTAAAACAATGGTTCAATCTGAAATTATTTCTGAAAAATTATTTGCCGAGTATTTGAATCAGCTGGTGGCAACAGGTGCTGTGGAAAAAGATAAAGTAGTGCCGGCTCCTCCCAAATACCAACCAGTAGCCTATGCGGATATTCGTACTAATTCTAAACAGGGGTTTGACATTATTGCAGGTTTTTTCAAAAGCAGAAATAATGCGGCCAATCTTGCCGCACGTATGCGAAAAAAGGGTACAGATGCTTATGTAATAACGAAAGGAAATATTTATTATGTAAGTTTAGGTAGTGCACCTTCACAAACAGCTGCCGAGGCTTTGTTGAAGCAATTGCAAACATGGAATAAAGAAAATATGGTAATAAAAAAATGGTAATTACTAAATAATTATAGAATTTACAATTAATATATTCGAACTGTCTTATTATAGCTCGAATATATTTTTGTTACTTGTAGAGGTATGGGGAAAAATAAATTAGTACGCTTTGAAGAAAATCTGACATTTCCGAATCTTTTTCAGATTTCATATGAATATTTACAAAACCATCCATTTGAATTGCAGGGAAAATGGCATTCCGATTTTTTCAAAAATAACAATCCGATAGTTTTGGAACTTGGATGTGGAAAAGGTGAATATACAGTTAGCTTGGCAAAGAAATATCCGAACAAGAATTTTATAGGAATCGATATCAAAGGAGCTCGATTGTGGAGAGGATGTAAAACATCGAATGATGAAAAGATGAGTAATGTAGCATTCTTGCGTACTCGTATTCAATTGATACAATATCTTTTTATGGCGAACGAGGTGTCTGAAATTTGGGTTACATTTCCTGACCCACAATTGAAAAAACCGAATAAAAGGTTGACATCGGAACGATTTTTGTCATATTACAAAAAAATACTCAGGCCGAATAGCATTATACACCTGAAAACGGATTCATATGAATTATATGATTATACCTTAAATGAAGTGATTCCACAAGGTAATTATCCTGTAAATTTTTATTTTGATGATTTATATAATTCAGATTTTCAAGATGATGTAAAAGAAGTTAGGACATTCTATGAAC
>CAYYUE010000087.1:4580-9110 GCA_964474745.1 uncultured Bacteroidaceae bacterium
ATTACGTATATTCAATTTGTCGTTTAAACCGATAGATACTAAAAGAGAGTTTCTATTTTAAAATTTATGTGGAAGCTATTGCTATGGAAAAGTTTATTTTTCAATTTAAAATGTTTTATGTAATTTTGTACTCTAAATTTCATTGAAATAGTATATTACGAAATAAAAATACATTAGTCGATTATGATACATTATATTAGTTCAGAACGGTTTACTATAGATCGTGTAAAAGAAATTATTACACAAAATATGCAATTGGCTCTTTCTAAGGATGCCATCGAACGCATTGAAAAATGTCGTGCGTATTTAGATCACAAAATGGAGTCTCAAAAAGAACCTATTTATGGAATTACTACCGGATTTGGTTCTTTATGCAATATTTCTGTTAGTAAGCAAGACTTATCACAACTTCAAAAAAATTTAGTCATGTCGCATGCTTGCGGTGTGGGAGATGAAGTGCCTCAAGAGATTGTTCGTTTGATGCTATTAATGAAGATACAGTCGCTTTCTTATGGTTATTCAGGCGTACAATTGCAAACCGTTCAACGATTAATAGATTTTTTCAACAATGGGGTGTACCCTATTGTTTATCAACTAGGGTCGCTGGGAGCCTCAGGTGATTTAGCCCCATTAGCTCATATGAGTTTGCCTATTTTGGGAATGGGCGATGTGTATTATGAAGGTCATCGTCATTCTGCAGCCGAAATAAATAAGAAATTTGGATGGAACCCGATTGAATTACAATCCAAAGAAGGGCTGGCTTTATTAAATGGAACACAATTTATGAGTGCTTTTGGTACGTGGTGTATAATAAAGGCAAAGCGATTGGTAAAGTTTGCTGATATGATTATGTCCGTTTCTCTGGATGCTTTTGACGGTCGAATTGAACCCTTTTGTGATGAGGTGCACTTGGTTCGTCCTCATGCTGGACAACTGGAAACAGCTCGTAATATTCGTAAATATTTGGAGGGGAGCGAAATTATAAAACGCTATAAAGAGCACGTTCAGGATCCATATTCATTTCGCTGTGCACCCCAAGTACATGGTGCTACAAAAGATTCCGTAAAATATATTGCGTCTGTTATTGAAACAGAAATAAATAGTGCTACAGATAATCCTACCGTTTTTCCAGATGAAGACATGGTCGTATCTGCGGGAAATTTTCACGGACAGCCATTGGCGCTGGTGTTGGATTTTTTAGCTATAGCAATTGCTGAATTGGGTAATATTTCGGAACGCCGTACTTATCAGTTGATAGCCGGAAAGCGTGGCCTTCCCCATTTCCTGGTTGCTAATCCCGGCTTGAATAGCGGATTTATGATTCCTCAATATACTGCTGCGTCTATTGTTAGCCAGACAAAACAATATTGTACTCCGGCTTCTGTAGATTCAATAGAGTCTTCACAGGGACAAGAAGACCATGTAAGTATGGGAGCTAATGCGGCTACTAAATGTTATAAAGTAATGCAAAATGTAGAACGGGTGTTAGCGATCGAATTATTTAATGGTGCACAGGCATTGGAATTTCGTCGTCCGTTGAAATCATCTCCGTTGATTGAAAAATTTGTTGCAACATATCGAAAAAGTGTCAATTTTGTACAAAACGATGAGATTATGTATTCTCACATTCATCATTCTGTAAAGTTTGTTGCCGAGTACGAGGAATTATAGCTATTTTTCTAAAGAAAATATTGTAAAATAATAATAAGAAAGAAAATACTACTCCGGTATGTTGTTTTCTTTCTTGTTTTTTGTGTTCGTGAATTTGTTTACATTCTATTTTTATTATATTCATTATAATTTTTTTCATAAAACTTTTATACGGAATTTATAATAAACAAAATCCATATACTGTGTAGAATCGATAATTATAATGGAACGATTTAATATACTAAAAGAGTTTTTTTTTTGTTATTATAAAAGTTCTTACATCATAAGACAAAGAAAGTACATAAGTTTATTAATGTAAAAAGAAAAACAATGAAAAAATTATCAGTTGGATGGATTGCATTACTGGTTATAGCAGGAGTTTTAGTTATTGGATTATTTTGGGGGATTGGAGCCTATAATAAGATGGTAACTGCCGAAGAAGGTGTTGCCGGTGCTTGGTCTCAGGTTGAAAATGTATATCAACGTCGGATGGATTTAATTCCTAATTTGGTAAATACGGTGAAAGGAGCTGCAGATTTTGAAAAAAGCACACTTGATGCTGTTATAGAAGCGCGTTCTAAAGCTACTTCAGTTCAACTGGATGCAAATAATTTGTCTGAAGCAAATTTAGCCGCTTTTCAAAAAGCTCAAGATGGATTAAGTTCTGCATTGAGCCGATTGATGTTGGTTGTAGAACGTTATCCCGATTTAAAAGCAACACAAAACTTCCGTGATTTGCAAGCCCAATTGGAAGGTACCGAAAATCGTATTACAGTGGAACGTAATAAGTTTAACGAAATGGTGAAATCATACAATGCTATGATTCGGAAATTCCCTCGTAATATAATTGCTGGAATGTTTGGATTTGAAAAGAAAGGATATTTTCAGGCTCAAGAAGGTGCAGAAAAAGCTCCTGAGGTTAATTTTGAATTTTAATGGATTTACAAATGAATAGTAATAACATTCCACATAATACGTTTGTATTTTGTGGAATGTTTTAATAACCATAATTTACATGAAGGAATATTTTACAGCGGAAGAGAAAAATGCGATTATAGAAGCTATTAAAAATGCAGAATTGAATACTTCGGGTGAAATACGTGTACATATTGACAGAACCTGTACTGAAGATGTATTAGATCGTGCAGCATGGTGGTTTAAAAAATTAAAGATGGAAAAAACTCAATTACGTAATGGAGTTTTGATTTATATAGCTTTTGAGTCGAAAAAATTTGCTATTATTGGTGATGCCGGTATCAATTCTGCTGTGCCTGCAAATTTTTGGGAAAGTACTAAAGAAAAAATGCAAGAACAATTTCGCCAAGAGCAATTCGTAAAAGGAATTGTTGCAGGCGTAATAGAAGTTGGAGAACGCTTAAAGGTATCATTTCCATACCAATCGGATGATGTGAATGAATTGTCTGATGAGATTAGTTTTAGTAAATAATTGAAAGAGGTAATCCTATACCCATAATTAAATTGGTTTATACATTTAAAATGAAAAAAAGAAAATCCATACTAATTGCAATAATAGCTTTATTTGTTGCAACAACGATATCTGCTCAAATTCCGGTAAAATCGAATCGACTGGTGAATGATTATGCAGGAATTCTTTCGCGTCAACAGCTTGCTTCTTTAGAACAACGTTTGGTAGCATTTAGTGATAGCACATCCAACCAAATTGTGATTGTGATTACTCCGACGTTGGACTCTTATACTATATCTGATTATGCATACCAAATAGGCCAAACCTGGGGAGTTGGAAAAGCCGAATACAATAATGGCTTGGTGATAGTTATAAAGCCTAAAAATCAAACAAGAGGCGAGGCTTTTATTGCCACGGGTTATGGTTTAGAGGGAACTCTACCTGATATCGTCTGTAAAGAAATCGTAGACGATGTAATGATTCCTTATTTTCGAGATAATGATTATTATGGAGGAATTAATGCGGCATTGGGCATTATACTACCTGTAGCCGCAGGAGAATACAGTTATGAAGATGCAAAAGCAGACACTAGCGGTTTCGTTGTATTAGGAATCTTTTTGGGAGTTCTGGCATTGGCATTTATACTGACTACATTTGCTTCGAAAAATAATAAAGGGAATAACATCGGAGGTGGTGATGGCCGATTAGATGTTCTTACTGCAGTATGGCTGGCAAGTATGGCTGGAAGAAGCCATAGGGGTAGTTTTGGCGGATTTTCAGGTGGTAGCGGTGGATTCGGTGGATTTGGCGGATTCGGCGGTGGTAGTTTTGGTGGTGGTGGTGCTGGTGGAAGTTGGTAAGTTTTGACGACTAAATTCAAAAACTAAATATTTTTTTAGTTGTAGTGTAAGTGGTTTAGTCGTTTTATATAAAATTGGTAACGAGTAGTTGATTAACTCATTTATCTTTGCAGAAAAAGACAGGTCTTTAGAGAATAAATCAGTGAAATCTATTCCTTGTTCTAACCATAGGAAGGGTGTGCCTACAGATATAACCCCTTTCAGGTGCTTTTTATAATCATCGATAAAAAGTTTTTCTAAAGCGATAAGGTTCACGTATTCAAAATAAATTGAAATATTTTGGGATTAGGGTTGCGAATTTTTAGATCGTACGAAAAAAAACTTGATTAAAATATTTCCTAATAAATCATACCCAGCCTAATAGGCAATGTATTCTCGAAAAAATGAAGTATTTAAGAGATCACTATTACTTAATAGAAACAAATTATATCGGATAGGAAGCTGCTAAAGCAGTTGAATATCATCTTTGGGAAAGCCTATAATTAAACTATTCCATGTTTTAGCAATTCATTGTCGGTAAGAGGCGGCTTTACTATAACCGAACTTCGTCGAATAAAATATTGTACTGATTTCGTTTTGCTTAAATTTTTCGTA
>CAYYUE010000088.1:0-9054 GCA_964474745.1 uncultured Bacteroidaceae bacterium
TTTTCTCCCAACATAAAACCAAACTATTCCTCCCACAATTACAAGAAACAATACAATAGAACTTATGAGTGTAACAGTATCCAATTTATGCAATAATGGAGCTTCATTTTTAAATTCTATAGTATGTTCCCCTGCAGGAATTACCATTGCACGTAATACATAATTTACTCGAAAATACTCTGCCAGTTTGCCATCAATATATACCTTCCAATCAGGAGCATAATAAATTTCCGAGAATACAGCCAACTGATCCTTTTTCGCTTTCGTTTTATAAACTAAATAATCCGGGTTATAAGGATCTTGGGAAACCATTTCTATAACCGAGTTACTATCTCTTTCCAAATTTTTACCTTCTAACATCGAAACAAAACGTTTATCCATGATTGCCGTATCCGATGGTTCAAAACTGTTCAATGCCAATATTTCCGCATTTGCATGATCAACTACCTTATAACCATTTACAAACCAAGCATTTCCCAAAGCTGAAATATTGCGTTGCACACTAGTGCCTCCTTGTCCGTTAGGTACCACAAAATAACGAGCATTTAACATATTCAATACCTTAGGATTAATATGTTGAGATAAATAGAAATCAATTAAATCCTGATAACGACGCAGTTTAGCAGCATGGTACCCCCCTATCTGATGGTGAAATGCCGAAGGATAAGAATCATTAAACGTATTTACAGCTACATTGAAAACCCGAAAATCCTGATCTCCATTTGCTTTTGCATATTCATCAATCAACAAATCATCTTGAGTCGGTTGCAGTGCTATGTTGTTTTTCTTTACAAAATTTTGTTCGTTCAAATACCGTTTATCCACTCCCCACAGGTCAAACACAATCAAACATGCCAACACAGCAATAATCCCATATTGTTTCTTTATCTTTCCTCGAATAAAAAACCATAGAGCACCTGCTGACAACAAAATAAGCAATAATGACCGCCAAGAATCACTCACCAATAACGATTTACGATCTTGTATTAAAATATCTTGTATACCTTGCCATTGTTGTCCGTATTGCGCCGCCATTTGCGTATCCGAAAGTCCCGTATACGAAAAAGAGCCCGCAAATAAAATAAACAACAAACATACACCACCCGATATTCCGGCTGCTATATACAAAGCTTTTTGCAACTGTTTTTGAGCTACTTCCTTATTAAAAAGAACCTTTAATGCCAATACCGCCATCAACACCATAGTTACATTTGCGATTACCAAGCTCATCGAAGGAGTCCGTAATTTATTATAAAACGGAAGATTGTGAAACAAAAATTCATTAAATCCCATCAAATTTCTTCCCCACGACATTGCAATAGCCAAGACAGTAGCGGCCAATATCCACCAACGTTCAGGTCCTTTCACGATGATAAGGCCTAAAATAAATAAGAAAATGACTATAGCCCCAAAATAAACAGGACCCGAAGTAAACGGTTGATCTCCCCAATACAAAGGAGCTTGCTCTTGACGGAAATTCTTATAAAATTCCGAATCTTTTGAAACCGCTTCACCGGAACCACCACCGTAAAATCCCGGAACTAACAAGGTAAACGTCTCTCCTTTTCCATAACTCCAACTAAACGCATAATCTATATCCAATCCGGAAGTACTCGCAATAGATTTCGGTTCATTATCATGATACAAGTCTTTTGGAGTTATCGATATTTCAGAACCTCCACGCATGGTATATTTCGCATACTCCTGATTCACGCCTAAATGTCTGGCATTGGTTGCAACAACAAACAAAGAACCCAACAACAAAACACCTACTCCGATAGCATACTGTTTTATCCATTTGTCTTTAACTGCATATATAAAATAGGTAATACCCATAATAACAGCTGCAAGCACTGTATAATAAGTAATCTGAATATGATTAAATGTAATTTGAAGCCCAACGGCTAATGTAAATAAAATTCCTCCCCACAAATATTTTCGTTTAAAAACCAATAACATACTTGCCAAAATGGGAGCAATCATTGCTATGGCCCAACCTTTTGTGATGTGTCCCGCTTCTATGATGATAATGTTATAACTACCCAATCCAAAAGCAATAGCTCCTAACAAACCTAACCACGGGTTAATTCCTAAAACAACTAAACAGACATAGAACCCTATCAAATACAAAAACAATATCCCGATATTTTGTTCCAATCCCATAGGGCGCATAATCAACAACGACTTTAGGGGTCGAAACAAAGTAGGTTGCGGTTCAGAACTAATTTGATAGGCAGGCATTCCGCTAAACATAGCACTATTCCAATTTGTATATTTACCTGTTTTTTCATAAAAATCCCTTTGTTCTTGCGACATAGCATTTGCTTTCATTGTATCCCCTTGCCGAATCATTTTTCCTTGAAAAACAGGTGCAAAATAAATACATGAAATAATAAAAAACATTACAATAATACCTAAGTGAGTCAGAATTTTCTTCGTTGCTGGTTTCATGTTATTCTAATTTAAAACTTTGTTATTGAAATAAGTATTCCTTAATAAAACATTTCTACAAATGTAAAATCCATAATTGCAAAGATACTTATTTTTTACTAAAACTACTTATTTTGAGTTTTATTTGTATCTTTGCATAGTCATTTTTTTAGATACAAATAAACATGCATGTTATTATAGTTGGAACTGCGTATCCATACCGAGGGGGGCTTTCTGCATTTAACGAACGTATTGCATACGAATATCAAAACCAAGGTCATACTGTAGAAATATATACTTTTACATTACAATACCCCAATTTCCTATTCCCGGGAAAGACCCAATATAGCGAAGAAGCAGCTCCTGCCAATTTAACAATACATCGCAAAATAAACTCTTGCAATCCTTTTAATTGGATAACCGTTGGACGCGAAATTCGTAAAAAATGCCCAGATTTGATGATAACCAAATTTTGGTTACCCTTCATGGCTCCATGTTTAGGTACCATTGAACGAATCGTAAAAAAGAACCACCACACTCGCATTATTTCTATTTTGGATAACATCATTCCTCACGAGAAACGAATCGGCGACCGTTTTTTAGCGAACTATTTTGTAGGAGCTACACAAGGTTTTATTGCCATGTCTAAATCCGTATTGTCCGATTTGGATCTATTCGACAAAAATAAACCCCGAGAATTTTGTCCTCATCCTTTATACGATCATTACGGCACTATTCTTCCAAAAGAAAATGCCATACAAAATTTACATTTAAATCCGGCATACCATTATGTGTTGTTTTTTGGATTCATTCGTGAGTACAAAGGGTTGGATCTTCTACTAGAAGCTTTTTCAGATATCCGGCTACACCATTTGCATATCAAACTTATTATTGCCGGAGAGTTTTATGGTGATTCAAAACCCTATATGGACAAAATTAAAACACTAAAAATTGAAAACGAAATTGAACTGCACACCGATTTCATACCGGATAGTAAAGTAAACAACTACTTTTGTGCATGTGACATTGTAGCACAACCCTATAAAACAGCGACCCAAAGTGGTGTTACACAAATTGCATTTCATTTTGAAAAACCCATGCTGGTTACGGATGTAGGAGGCCTTGCAGAAATTGTTCCGGATGGTAAAGTCGGCTATGTGGTAGCACCTGATGCCGACAAAATTGCAGAAGCTCTCGTTACGTTTTTCAAAGAAAAAAAAGAAACCGAATTCGAAAAAAATATCAAACAGGAAAAACAAAAATACGTGTGGTCTCACATGATTACAGCCATTGAAAAAGTGAAAAATGAAATTGAATAATCCATTCATTCTTTCCTATTTAATCATAGACCCAAAATAAGCTTATTGTATATGAAAATCAGAAGTAAAACACCTTTGCGATTAGGACTTGCCGGAGGCGGAACCGATGTTTCACCCTATTCCGATATTTACGGAGGTGCTATTTTAAATGCCACTATTAATATGTATGCCTATACAACATTAGAGCCTACAAATGATGGAAAAATAGTATTTGAAGCACCTGAAAAAGGATTAAGAGAAGAATATACCAGTAGCACAATATTAGATACCGAAGGTTATTTTATATTACACAAAGGCGTTTATAATCGTATTATCAAACAATTTACACAAAAACCCTTATCATTCAAAATTTCCTCGTTTGTTGATGTTCCCGTGGGCTCAGGACTTGGCACTTCTTCCACACTTGTGGTCAGCATTTTGGGAGCTTTTGTAGAATGGTTGAAACTACCGTTAGGAGAATACGACATAGCTCGATTGGCTTATGAAATAGAACGTATCGATTTGGGAATGAATGGAGGTAAACAAGATCAATATGCAGCAACATTCGGAGGTATAAACTTCATGGAATTTCACAATGATAATGTAATTGTAAATCCCTTACGAGTCAGACAACGCTATATCGATGAATTATCGCACAATTTGATTTTATATTATACAAATACCAGTCATGTATCCGCACAAATTATCGAAGAACAGCAACAAAATGTTCGTACAAACAAAACGCAATCCATCGAGGCAATGCACAAACTAAAAGAGCAAGCAATATTTATGAAAGAAGCATTGTTGAAAGGGGAAATCGACCGAATTGGAGAAATCCTCGATTTCGGATGGCAATACAAAAAACAAATGGCTGATAGTATAACCAATCCTCATATCAATGCAATATACGAAATAGCAATAAAACATGGTGCATCCGGAGGAAAAATATCCGGAGCCGGAGGTGGTGGGTTTATGTTTTTCTATTGTCCTTCGGTAACACGATATCCGGTAATTAATGCATTAAAACAATTGGGAGGAGATGTAAGACGATATGAATTTGTAGAAGAAGGATTAAAAACATGGACAATGTAATTTCTTTATTAAAAAATATAAATTCGCAAATCAGATAATATTGAAAAGCTATTCATTTGGTTTATTTGTTGTTTACAGAAGAGAATTAAACATTGATTTCATCCGTTGCATGTATCTGAAAAAAATATAAAACAGATGTATTCTTCTTCCAAAAACAAGCAGGTTAAAAAACAATCATAAAGCAAAGCTTTACCCCATGCGTGTTTTCTCAAAAAATCGTACATTTGCATTCTATAATTCATGTAATTCATATTAAAAAACAAATTATAATATAATGATAACGAATAATTTTATCCAACGTCACAATGGAGTTAACAATGCTGCCGAAATAGACAAAATGTTGAAAGTTATCGGTGTTTCCTCTATGGAAGAACTCATTGATAAAACAATACCGGCCGCTATTCGCTTACCAAAACCGTTGCATTTACCTTCGGGAATGAACGAATATGAGTTTTTGAACCATATAAAAGCAATTGCATCTAAAAACAAAATATATAAGACCTATATCGGAATGGGGTACTACAATACCATCACTCCTGCGGTTATTATGCGTAATATTTTTGAAAATCCAGGTTGGTATACGGCTTATACTCCATACCAGACAGAAATTTCACAAGGACGTTTAGAAGCATTGATGACATTCCAAACCATGGTTTCCAATCTTACTAAAATGCCTTTGGCAAATGCATCGCTGCTTGACGAAGCTACAGCAGGGGGTGAATGTATGTTAATGTTCTACAACTCACGCTCCCGACAAGCCGTAAAAGACAATATTCACAAAATATTCATTGCCGACGATGTATTCCCTCAAACTATTGATGTTATTAAAACCAATGCGGCCCCTCGCGGCATAGAAGTTGTTGTAGGCAAAGCATCCGAAATAGAATTAGACAATAGTTTTTTTGGTGCTATTGTACAGTATCCCAACCAATTCGGAGAAGTCATTGATTACACAAATTTTATAGCAACCGCTAAAGAAAAAGGCATATTCGTAGGCGTAGCTTCCGATATCATGGCATTAGCTTTATTGAAAGCTCCCGGTGAAATAGGTGCTGATTGTGCATTCGGTACCACTCAACGATTCGGTATTCCTATGGGATTCGGAGGTCCTGCCGCAGCATATTATGCATGCACCGAAGATTTCAAGCGCGTATTCCCCGGTCGTATCATCGGTTGGAGTGTCGACGTTCAAGGCAATAAAGCATTGCGTATGGCATTAGGTATGCGCGAACAACATATCAAACGAGAAAAAGCAACTTCCAATATTTGTACGTCACAAGCATTGGTAGCTATTATGGCCGGTTTTTATGCTGCATGGCATGGAAAAGACGGTATTCGTGCTATTGCTCAAAACATCAACACCATGGCGGGCGTTCTAGCCAAAGAAATTGAAAGATACGGCTACAAACAGCATAATAAGTATTTTTTTGATACATTGGCTATTCAGTGCCCGGTAAAAACGGATGTAATCAAAAAAATTGCTATCGAAAATCATATCAATTTCCGTTATATCTGCGATGAGTGCATCGGAATCAGTATCGACGAAACAACATCAAAAGATGACGTTAATAACATATTACGCGTATTAGCCGAAGCAGCAGGGAAGAAATTCGAACCGTTGGTATGCGAAGGAAAATGCAGCTGTTCTGTAAATACTATTCCTACAGAATTAAAACGTACTTCCGGTTATTTAGAGCATCCTATTTTCAATACCTATCATTCTGAAACAAAAATGATGCGCTACATGAAAAAACTGGAAATCAAAGACCTTGCATTAAACCGCGCTATGATTCCGCTGGGATCATGTACGATGAAATTGAATGCTGCTGCAGAAATGATGCCTCTAAGTTGGCCTGAATTTACACAAATCCACCCCTTTGTCCCTGCCGACCAAGCCGTGGGTTATTACGAAATGATCGATAATATGAACAAAGCCATATCCGAAATTACCGGTTTCGCAGCTGTTTCGTTTCAACCTAATTCGGGTGCAGCGGGAGAATATGCCGGACTAATGGTCATTCGGAACTATCATATCGCTCAAGGTCATGCCAATCGTACCGTATGTTTAATTCCGGCTTCTGCACATGGTACCAATCCTGCATCTGCAGCTAAAGCAGGAATGCAAATCGTGATCGTAAAATCGACTGAGCATGGCGAGATTGACGTTGACGATTTGAAAGCAAAAGCAGAACAATACAGAGACACGTTATCTTGTTTGATGGTTACATATCCGTCTACGCATGGCGTTTTCGAAGAAAGCATATTGGATATCATCAATACAATTCACGCCAATGGAGGTTTAGTATATATGGATGGTGCCAATATGAACGCACAAGTAGGATTAACCTCTCCCGGATATATGGGAGCTGATGTTTGCCATTTGAATCTTCATAAAACGTTTGCAATGCCTCATGGCGGGGGCGGCCCCGGTGTAGGCCCTATCGGAGTGGCTGCTAAATTAGTGGATTTCTTACCTTCACACTCTCAAGTAAAAGTAGGCGGATCTCATGGCAATGCCATGTCGGCTTCTCCATTTGGGAGCGCTATGCTGTTACCTATTACTTACGGTTATTTGAAAATGTTAGGAGGTGAAGGATTAGCCGAAGCTACACGCCACGCTATTCTAGGTGCTAACTATATAAAAGCCCGCTTAGCTCCATACTACAAAATTTTATATACCGGAAAACAAGGTATGTGTGCACATGAGATGATTTTAGACTGCAACGAATTCAATCTAAAAGTTTCCGTTGGCGATATCGCCAAACGTTTAATGGATTATGGATTCCACGCCCCAACAGTAGCATTTCCTGTTCACAATACATTAATGGTTGAGCCGACCGAAAGCGAACCTTTGACTGAGTTGGATCGTTTGTGTGATGCGTTTATTGCCATTCGTGAAGAAATACAAGAAATTATGGATGGAAAAAGTGAACAAAGCAACAATCCTGTTTTCAATGCTCCTCATACTATGCAAGTGGTATGTGCTTCGGAATGGAACCGTCCATACACTCGTGAAAAAGCTGCTTTCCCGCAACCGCACGACGATAAATACTGGCCGACTATTAGTAAAATTGACGATGCATACGGCGATAGAAATTTACAATGTGTATGGCCTACAGAATAAATGTAACGGATTCAATTATAAAATAAACAATTGCAAAAATACCTCATCTTAAAAATGAGGTATTTTTTTATTCCTAATTATAGCACTAAGCCATGCATACAATAAAAAGGTAACGTATTTTATATTTTTTAATATTCAATACATACATTATTACAATTACTTTTCACATTCAATTTAAAATAAGAATCCGGTTTTAAATATTCTGTACAATAAGTATTTTATGTATTTATTCAAAATTACTTTTTTTTATTCTATACTAAAGCGTAACATTAGTATTGCTTGTTATTAATTAGTACAGCTTGTTATTAAAAAAATATTCCTATCTTTGCAAAACAATCTCAATTGAATGTTAAAATAACTTTTCAAAGATTTACATTTTTATTTATTAATACAACTAAAACCTGAAAACAAAAAAAATCAATTTTATTGCTTTTTATGCAATCGTAGGCGGCTTACTTTTTGCAACCTGCTCCAAGCAAGACAACGCCAGCGGAGTACATAATTCCGATGAAAACAAAAAAACCGTTTCCGTTGAAACCTATGATTTTTCCGTAACTTGTAATAACGATTCGCTTGAGATTACAACTTACGGCATGTTTGAAAGCAATCAAATTTACTACGTAAAACAAATGGGTGGAGAAACCATTTATTCCTACGAAGCAGAAGTAGAGGATTATTCTTTAAGTTACATATATATTAATGAAGATAGAGAACAAACAGCTGTAGTAAGAATACCGGATTTGATTGATGACGGGTATAAAATGCGTTTCGAAAATATCCATCAAGATGAAACTTCATTGTATTTTGACGTAACCGTTGATGAAGTATTTCTGTTTCATTGCGTCATCTATTCTAAAGCCGGATTTGAATCTGATTTTATAAAGGATTTGCCTATGGAAATAATATACGATGCAAAACGTCCGGGGGGCTGGACAAAATATTTGGGTTATCTGGTTCCTTCCATGGCTGAAGTGGTAAAAATGTTGGTAGAAGCTGAGATTAATGCGGATAGAGCTGTAGCCTGCCATGCACGTATGAGAGAAAAGTCCAGTGACTGTTATGCCAATGGAGGATTTCCCAAAGAAATACATAATAATAATCACATCTCAT
>CAYYUE010000089.1:0-9020 GCA_964474745.1 uncultured Bacteroidaceae bacterium
TAGCTCAGTTGGTTAGAGCACATGACTGTTAATCATGGGGTCCTAGGTTCAAGTCCTAGCTGGGGAGCAGGGCTGCACACAATACGGGTGCGGCTTTTTTTGTTTCAAAAAAACGTTATCTATGAAAGTAATCTTTGTTGTTTTTGGAATTGCGGTGGTTTGTATCGCCTTGGCTTTTGCCGGAATCGGAATCAAAATGTGGTTGAAGAAAAACGGAGAATTCAAACGGCACTGCAGCTCTGCAGACCCCAAAACAGGAAAATGTGCTCATTGCACATGCGAAAAATCAGAAGAGGACCCGGAAAAAGACGCATAGTTGTTACCCGGAAAAAGGAACTTATTTGTTTTTAATAAAATCATTCAGCTTTTCCGTGCCCCAAATCTTTTCCATAATTTTCACGGACTCGGCAATATCCATATTGTGTCGCGACTCCAAATTGCGTTGAATAAATACACAATCGGTCAAATCGGCATTTCCTTGAATAATATCTTCCGCCAAGGCATCGCAGGAGGGAGCTCCGCAAACACAACAGTCGGTCTGAGGCAACAATAACTTTATTTCTCGAATGTGTTCCATTTTTTCGAGAGCTTTTGAAATATTTTCATCCAACACCATCATGGAACGAGGTTTTATTTTTCTTACGCGGCTATTTGCCATCAAATATTCGCGTTCCGTATTCACTTCCATATCCCGGGTTCTTTCTCCATTGCGTTCTCGTTCCGCTACCTTTCGGGCGCGCGAATACATGCGTTCTCCTACTAAAAAACGGTTCTCGCATACCAATATCCCTCCGGGGCAACTCTGATCGCAAGCTCGAAGTTCCAAAAATTCCACTCCCTCAATTTCATCATTCTCCACTTTTTCCAAAAATTCCATTACGTTTTGTATCTCGTCTATCGAAAGGGAACGTTTGGCCATACACAACCGGCGTTCTCCATTCGTTAACGACGATAATATGGCATCGGAGGATAACCGCGCGGTTGCAAACTGAGGTACGATGTAATTTTTACCTTGTTCTTTTAATTTTTTACATACGCGGTTGTATAGCACATCCATATTGATAACTCCGTCTATTATGGATTTATCTTCTCCTACAGGATTTTTCACGGCTGCTATTTTCGCCGCACAGGGCGTGATATAAAACAATCCTACATCTTCGGAATCGATTCCTCTTGTTTCCAACACTTTTCGGGCATACATAGCCGAAATATCCACAGGTGCTTTTATGGGGATCAAATTATCGACCAGCGAAGGAAATTTAACTTGTATCAACCGCACAATGGCAGGGCAAAATGTAGATATCAACGGAAATTTATCGGGATTTTCGGTAGCATACTTATTTTTTATATAGGCATAGATGGGAACCGTGGATTCTATTTCGAAAACATGATGGAATCCCAATTCTTTTAGTACGGCATAGATGCGCGACGGACGAATATCATCGGAAAACTGGCCTAGAAATACCGCCGGCACCAAGGCTACTCTATATTTATAATCGAAAATACTTTCAAAATCATCCTGTTTCACATAAATAGCTTTCGACATACATACTTTAAAGCATTTGCCGCAATCGATACATCGATTTTCGTATATCTGGGCTTTGCCTCCATGAACCCGAATAGCTTCGGTAGGGCATACTTTCATGCAATGTGAGCATCCGATACACCGGTCCTCATCTACTTGCAGCGCATGGTAAAATGTGTTCTTTTCCGTCATAACTAGATCTCATTTTATCGATAGCATCTTAAAAAAACTACGCAAAACGTACTTCCATTTCTACGGTGGTTCCCTCTCCTACTTGAGAAGTTACAAGCAGCCTATCGACATTATTTTTCATATTGGGCAACCCCATACCGGCCCCGAATCCCATATTCCGGACTTCCTGCCGTGCTGTAGAATACCCCTCTTGCATAGCCAGCTCAATATCGGCAATTCCGGGGCCTTTATCTTCTACTTTCAATAAGATTTTATCCGAATCTATATCTATATATATCGTACCTCCGTAGGCGTGCGCAATGGCATTTACTTCGGCTTCGTATAATGCTACTACTACACGTTTTATAATTACCGGTGCTATGTTCAACTGTTTCAGCGTTTTTTTTACGGCACTCGAAGCGGTTCCCGCATTCACAAAATCACCTTCCACCACTTGGTATTCAAAATGCATATCTGTCTTTTTTTTATTTTTAATATAAAGGTTCAATCCCTTGACTGTACAGAATTCCGGAGGTTTTAAACATCGAGTATTCGCATTCGATAAGTACGATATCGTTTTCTTCGGCTAATTCAATCATTTCCGGAGTTACTTTCTTGTGTCGTACAAAAACGACAACGGGCAAATTGGCCATTTCACACGTGCGAATGGTTTGTACGTTACACAACCCCGTCAACAGCATCGGACTATCTCTCAATGTCAATACGTCGCTCATCAAATCGGACGCAAACGCTTTGGCAACGCTATCCTGAAGATGCTTTTCGCCACAACATACCCTTGCATCCAGCACTTTTACAATCTCTTTTATGGTCATTTCGTAAACTTATGTATTAATATTTTACTTATACTATCATTTTCGACAAAACAGTTATTGGATCTAAAAAATCGCGTATATTTATGGAACAAATCATAATTTCGTGCAAATGTACGAAATTTTTACGAATGCAGCTGAAAATTCATCTTTCAAATCGTATATATTTTCTTTACATTGCTTTCTATTGCTACTGATACCCTCATCGGAAAAAAGTACGTAATTTTGCATCCTCAAATAACTTTTGTAACATGATTTTTGAATTGCCTTCGGAGTGTATTTTTCCGAATCCGGCATATGCCGAACCGGACGGATTGCTGGCGGTTGGAGGAGACCTGTCGCCGTGTCGCTTAATAGAAGCTTATGCGAACGGTATTTTTCCTTGGTTTTCGAACGAAGATCCTTATTTATGGTGGTCTCCGGATCCCCGTATGGTACTGCTTCCGGAACAATTCAAATGTAGCAAGAGCCTTTCTCGCATGATTCGTTCGGGAAAATTCGAAATCAAAATAGACGCGCATTTCGAAAGGGTAATGCGTTCTTGTGCCGAGATAACACGAAAGGATCAGGACGGCACTTGGATTACCGAAGAAATGATTGAGGCCTATACGCAACTTCATCTGTCAGGCATCGCACATTCGTTTGAGGCGTATTATCAAAACGTATTGGTCGGAGGATTGTATGGCATCTCTTTGGGAAAAGCTTTTTTCGGCGAGTCCATGTTCGCTACCATGCGAGACGCTTCCAAGGTATGTTTTGCTCATCTGGTTTCTTTTGCTCTTGAGCATGAGTTTTTATTTATCGATGCACAACAGGAAACTGCACATCTGGCTTTTTTAGGAGCTGCTCCCATAACCCGCAAGGATTTTTTGCTGTTGCTTGAAAAATCCAATGCTTATGAAACGCTTACGGGAACATGGGTGTTATAAGAATAATCAAACTCTAATTTTATTTTTACCATGCAAGTAATAGTATTGATAGGAGGCAACGAAGGGGATCGGGAACAACTGATTCTGGAAGCTTGTTCTCGAATTGAAAGCAGGATAGGGAAAATCGTAAGCAAATCGATGCTCTATGAATCGGAACCGTGGGGATTTGAAACCGATCGTTTTTTTTTGAATCGGGCATTGCTTTTGGAAACGTCTCTTTCGGCATCGGAAGTCTTGACGGAAGCGTTGTATATAGAATCGGTGCTGGGGCGCGTCCGAAACAAAAAGGGCTATGCTTCGCGTACTATGGATATTGACATCCTGTTTTATGAAAACTTGTGTGTCGACTTGCCGGATTTAATGATTCCTCATCCCAAAATGCAAGAACGAAGATTTGTGTTGCTTCCTCTGGCTGAAATTGTTCCGGATTGGATGCATCCTGCATTGGGAAAAACAATTAAAACGCTTTTAGATGAATGCCGGGATACAGGAAACGTTTTGGTTTTTTCGAAGGGATAAGGGCAGCCTAAAACCCCACAAAATGGATAAGGATTGGTATTGTAAATCAAATATATGGAATATTTATTTGAAAAATATTTTGTCATATTAAAAAAAAGAAGTACTTTTGCAGTCCATTATAAAAACGGAAAAAGTTAATAATTCATTAAAGATGTACGTAGTAGTAGAAATCGCAGGAAAGCAATTCAAGGTAGTACAAGATCAAAAAATCTTTGTAAACCGTCTTCAAAATGAAGAAGGCAGCCAAATTTCTTTTGACACCGTGATGCTTAAAGACAATGATGGTGCTGTAGAAATCGGAAAACCCTATGTTTCCGGAGCAAAAGTAACAGCAACCGTTTTGAAACATTTAAAGGGAGACAAAGTATTGGTTTTCCACAAAAAACGTAGAAAAGGTTATCAAAAGATGAATGGTCATCGCGACTATTTGACTCAAATAAAAATTGATAGCATTCAATAAGAAAGGTGCGTGGCACAGTAAAGAAAATTAGTTAGTAACCTTTTAAAAAAAATATACCATGGCTCATAAGAAAGGTGTCGGTAGTTCCAGTAACGGTCGCGAATCCGAAAGTAAACGGTTGGGAGTTAAAATATTTGGTGGTCAGGCTTGCATTGCAGGTAACATTATCGTTCGTCAACGCGGAACGGTACACAATCCCGGTGAAAATGTAGGAATAGGAAAAGACCACACGTTATTTGCTCTTGTTGACGGTACCGTTCAATTTAAAAAGGGACGTTTAGACAGATCTTTTGTATCTGTAATTCCGACAAAGTAAGTTTTATAAAAAAGAGATTCACGGAGCCTTCATCGGCTTCTATTGTATAAAAGAGGTTGCTTTACATCCAAAGCGACCTTTTTGTGTTATATGTTTTATCAGACTCGTATGAAAAAAATAATTACTCAAGAACAAATCCAAGCTGCCGATGCTTATACGATAATGCACGAACCGATTGCATCGGTCGATCTTATGGAACGTGCCGCCAAGGCCTGCTTCGAATGGTTTATGGAGCATCTGAAGCAGAATGGGGAAACCTGTGTATCTATCGTTTGCGGAATGGGAAACAACGGAGGCGACGGCTTGGCACTGGCCCGCATGCTGCACCAAGCTGGTATACGGGTTCAAATATATATTGTACAACTCTCTGAAAAAGGAAGTCCTGATTTTGAAACGAATCTGGCCCGGTTGCAGGTATTTCCTGATATCGTTATTCAACGGCTTAGACAGGGGAGTCCTCTATGGATCGGAGAGGATTCGTCGGTTGTGGTGGACGCGTTGTTCGGCAGCGGGTTGAATCGCCCCATCGAAGGATGGGTTGGGGAAATCATCGAAGCGCTGAACAAAACGAATGCCGCAGCAAAAGTGGCTATCGATATTTCTTCGGGATTGTTTGCGGACCGGCATACGTCTTCTCAAACTATTTTTCAAGCTACGGATACGCTGTGCTTTCAATTGCCCAAGCTGGCTTTCTTTTTTCCGGAAAATAATGTTTTTGTAGGATCTTTTCATCTGTTGGACATCGGCTTACACCACGAATATATCGATACGGTGCCTACGCAACTGTTCTATGTGGAACATCCTGACCTGCCCTCTTGCTTAACGCATCGAAAAAAGTTTTCTCATAAAGGAAATTTCGGACACGCACTACTGATTAGCGGAAGTTATGGAAAAATGGGTGCCGCTATTCTTTCTGCAAAAGCGTGCATGTATTCGGGAGCGGGGCTGGTCACGGTACATCTCCCTAAAAAAGGTGTTGATTGCATGCAAACGGCATTTCCGGAAGCAATGGTCTCTATTGATGTAAATGAAGAAGTATTTTCTTCGCAGCCGGAACATATTGAAATGTATGCGGCGGCAGGTGTGGGACCGGGATTGGGAACGGACGGGCAATCCATTCTTGCACTGGAAAGTTTTATCCGTACCTGGGAGGCTCCTCTCCTACTCGATGCCGACGCCCTCAATATCGCGGCACTTTATAAGGATGTTTTTCTTCCTTTGTTGAAACCGAATACGATTATTACGCCTCACGTAAAAGAATTCGAACGTTGGGTGGGAAAATCGGAAAACGATTTCGACCGTTTGAGGAAGCAACAGGAGCTCGCGCAAAAACATCGAATTATTGTTGTTTTAAAGGGTGCTTACACTTGTATCTGCCTACCCGACGGACGGACGTTTTTTAATGCTACGGGAAATCCGGGAATGGCAACTGCAGGAAGCGGCGACGTATTAACGGGATGCATAACGGGGTTGTTAGCGCAAGGTGTTCCTCCGGAACAAGCGGCTATTGTAGGCGTTTATCTTCATGGAAAAGCGGGAGATATTGCCGCCGAAATGCTGAGCCAATCGGGAATGGTGGCTTCGGATATCGCACTTGCACTCCGATATAGTGTTCAACAATAAACGGAACAACAAATCCGGATCGGGACTGCCGCCTGATGCTTTATCTAATCTTTTTCGTGCCGAATCAATTTTGATGCAATCGTGTTCAGGGTTGCCGCCTTGCTTATGGAAAAGGACGGGAAGCATCTATTTTGCGCGATATGGCAAGGGCCTCTTCTATCAAGGGCTCGGGATAACCGTTTATTTGTAGAATTTTAATGGCATTTCTGTTTTTCAATTTCCCCGCTTTGAGCTTATAATCAAAGTCTACGGTACGGCTATCTACTTTTTCGCTAAAATGGTACAATTCGTATTCTTCTTTCAGCAAATCGGCAAGTTCGATATCGTGTGTAGAAACAAAGACGAGGTTGCCCGAGGTTGCCAATAACGACAAAACAGCTTTTCCTGCGGAAATACGTTCAACGGTGTTGGTTCCTTTAAAAATCTCGTCCAACAAAAACAAGCAAGGTGTATCGGCACTACTCTGCTCTATCATTTCCTTTATTGTCAATACCTCTTCGAAATAATAGCTTCTGTTATTCAACAAACTGTCGCTTATGCGAATAGCGGAAAACAATTGCAACCGGGGTAACGAAACCTTTTTTGCAAAACAGGTATTCAGTGTCAAACCTGTAAGTACATTTATGCCTATTGTCCGTATAAAGGTTGTTTTTCCGGACATATTGGAACCTGTAAGCAAGACGGATTTCCCCGCTACACAGATGCTGTTGTTTACGCAATCGGGGATCAACGGATGATACAGGTCGCAAGCTTCCATCCGGTTGGCATGTGTTTTTATGTCAGGGACACAGTAGCTTTCAAGTCCTGACCGTAAGGAAGCAATGGAATATAACGCATCCACAGCTCCCACAAAGGAATAGATTGCTTCTACTTCTTTTCTTTGTTTATCCAACCGATTAAGCACCCGAAACAACAATAAAGGTTCTATCAGAAAGAATATTTTGATCAATTCCAGAATGCCCAATGTAAACATTTCCAGATCTCCTTGTATGCGTGCTCCATATTTAAAAAAGGACATCGATGTGCACGTTTTATCCAAATTCTTTATCATTATATCCAAATCGGGATCGAGTGTTCTCAATTCTTCATGTTGAAACAGTTTTGTAGCAACGGTGTGCAATTTAAGGAACTGAGGAAATGCATGTAAATAGAGATATAGATTGCGCTTGTTCCAATAATGAACTCCTATATTCAAAATAAATACAACCAACAGAACCAGGAATATGTGGGTGTTGAAAAACATCAAAATCAATGAGAGGAGGGCCGAAAATGATAATACAGGTACGATAAAAAACCATCGGGGAGGTTTTACGGGTTCCTCTTGAAACAAAGAACAGACATACAAAGCATCGCTTTGAGATAGTTTCATAAGTTGACGTTGTACAGAAAATCGAAAACCGGGACGGTTTAAAAAGTCCGATATCAATCGTTCTTCCCGATTGGTATGGCTCGAATGACAGGGTACGGTTCGTAAACGATTGTATAAAAACTGTTGTCCTACTCGGGATATGGTACGATCCAAAAAAGCAAACAGTTCACGCATATCCAAATCGTTAAGTGTTTTATCGGATACTATCTGAAATACTTTTCGATGTTCTTTATTACGAAAATACTTTTCAATACTCTCGAAATCAAAATGTTCTTGTTTGGGTTTTCCAAAGGATGCGGATAGCTCAATCTCTTTTTTTCTTCGACGAAACATCATGTTTTCAATCTAAATTACGGTTTTATAACGGGTTCCATTTGTACAAGTTCATTCGTCAGACTGTTCCTCGTTTTTCGTTCCACATGGTATCTTTATTTTTCCATACCAAAATGTATATTAATCCAACGAGGGAAGGCGAATTTTCAAAACCTCTTCTTCATCGTTGGTGCGTGGGTCCATGTCCTTCATTTCCTTCTCAAACGATTTTACGGACATCTCCTTGGGAAGTTTGAATTCCTTATCTTTAATGCGGCATTTCTCCATCTTTATCAATTCTGTTAGATACTCTGTATGATGGAATGAAACAATTTCTCTTACCACAAGCCCCTCTATATAAGCTCCCCGTTCTTTCAACCATCGTTTTACGGGAATACTTTCGTCTACCCAATAAGCAGTCTGGAAATCTTCGCATGTATATATCATTTTCCGGCAACGGTATCCATTGATTTCTTGGTATATATCGGTATATTCCATGCTGCATTTTTTAACCGTATCGAAGGGTACTTCCCAAACGGCATCTGTCATTCCCATCATATACATTTTTCCTTCTTTTCCTCTGGTAATGGTTTTCATAGGAATATCTCCGGCAGAAGTTATTGTAAGGGTATTGTCCCCTTTTATTTTTTCGACGACCTTGATCTCAAATTGTTGTCCATAAGCGTTGGTACGGCTTTTGTATGTTAAAATACCTTCAAACGCAGGTTCTTTATGCTGTGCAAGAATGGTGTGGACAATACACAGTGTAAAAATGAGTGCAAAAATTTTCAGGTTCATCTTTGGTATTATTTAATTCATTACTAAATATATGTAAACCTAACAGAGATAGAATTATAATCCTATCATCTGTTAGGTGATTCGCAATTAAATATTTCTACATATCGGTATTCGATTTTTTAAACTATTTTATCTTTTCCTGGCCAAGCACCTCTTTTTTGTCATCGC
>CAYYUE010000090.1:0-8928 GCA_964474745.1 uncultured Bacteroidaceae bacterium
CTGTTTTTCTGTAAGATGCTTCCAATATCGTACGGGCATATCCTGTCGTTGTTTACGAGGATTTATGCGTTCTTTAATGGCTATTGATTTAAAATATGTTTTCCACAAATTCTGAAATAGGAGCTCCTCTTCGTCCATCAAACTTTCGTTTAAGAAACCTGTTATCAGATGTTGTTCTTTTTGAGAAAAAGTAACTTCGCGTACAATCTCCAAATCATAATAATATCCATATTCGCGTTTTAAATCATATAATAAAAATTTCTGATCTCTAAATCGATCTTGAAAATGGTCTATTGCTAAAGGTAAGATATTGTACATCGGTTCAAAAGCGCAGAAATAAGTTCCATCGTATGCCTTTTGAAATCGAGCGAATTGGAGCAATCGCAACTGTTCGTGCCTTACCTGACGGTATACCTTGGAAAATGCCAACACATCCGGGTCTCCAAAATTAATTTCGATACTACGTGAAGCATCAATAGCTTTACATATATACCGAAATAAAAGTTCATCTACTTTGGGATATGTATCAGCCATCCAACACAATGGTATACTCATCAACGCACTTTTCGATATTTTTTTTTGCAATCCTTTCCATACCCGCTGGGCTTTTCCCGTTTCGGTAACGACAGTAATACAGTAATCTTGGAACAAAGGTAATATATCGCCTTCTTTCACCAGCACATCAGGAAATTGCTTTGTACTATATGCCTCAAAAACAGCTGTTAATAATCCTTCAAAAGTCGAATCATAAATAAATACAGTCATCATCTCATTTATTCAAAAGACAATTGCAATTGATTTTCATTTTTGTTTTTTATCGTTTTTGCGATAAGGAATCCACGTACGGTCTCGGGTTTTAGTTCATTCACCGTGTTATTCAGAGGTAATTCATTACAAGTGATAAAGTACCTTGCTTTTTTCATTACTACACCTATTTTTTTGAGTTGTGAAGCATTCAAACGAGCATACCGCCTGGATGTTACAATTTGTTGGGCAGATTTCACTCCTATTCCGGGTACGCGCAACAGCATTTCATAATCTACCTTGTTTACATCCATTGGAAATGACTCAGGGTGACGTAAAGCCCATGCCAATTTAGGATCAATTTCGAGGTCAAGGTCGGGATAGGCGTCATCTACAATTTCATGTACTTTAAACTGATAAAATCTGAGCAACCAATCTGCTTGATAAAGTCTGTTTTCACGCACCAAAGGAGGTTGTTTCAACGCCGGTAATCGATTATCATAAGCGTTTACGGACACATATCCGGAATAATAAACACGTCTCATTGTAGGTCGCTGATAAAGTGCCGAAGAAAGTGTCAGTATATCTTTATCGCTCTCCGACGTAGCCCCCACTATCATCTGAGTACTTTGCCCGGCAGGAGCAAATCTCGGAGCATGTCGGTATTTTTTCCGGTCCTCGCCATTTTCCAACACACCTTGTTGGATATAACTCATAGGAAGAAACACGCTTTTAAAATCTTTTTCCGGCGCCAATCGTTGTAAACTTTTTTCGTTAGGAATTTCAATATTCACACTTAACCTGTCGGCGTACAATCCTGCTTCGTTTACTAATTCTCGGCTAGCACCGGGAATACTTTTTAAATGAATGTATCCATTGAATCGATGCAATTGGCGTAAGTCTTTGACTACTTTTACGAGCCGTTCCATTGTATAATCAGGATTTCGAACAACTCCTGAGCTCAAAAACAATCCCTCTATATAATTTCGTCTGTAGAATTCAATAGTTAAGTCTACCAATTCGGAAACAGACAACGTTGCCCGGTGTATATCATTACTTCTTCGATTAATACAGTATGCGCAATCGTATATGCATACATTTGTCAACATAATTTTCAATAAAGAGATACACCGCCCATCATCGGCAAAGCTGTGGCAAATGCCCCAACCTCCTACAGTGTTTCCAACGCCACCGGCTTTATTGGCTCGTACAGTCCCACTCGATGCACACGAAACATCATATTTCGCAGATTCCGCCAAGATCTTCAATTTCTCCAACACATTCGCATTCATTACTTAACCTTACACTTTTAATCTATTTATACAGCATCAACTCTTTTTTTCTAAAATACAAATGTACGCTTTTCCTAAGAAAATAAGAAGGGGAAAATCAAGTTGTTTATTTAATTTTTTTTGAGTATAAAGCGCCTGAAACGGTCAATACAAAAGAGGCAAAAATCATTATGATTTTTGCCTCTTTCCATGAATTTGATTATCGTGTTTGATTATCCACAAACATTTTCATTATTTATTCTATATTCGGACAACATATCGGGCACAAAGTTTTTGATATACGCCAAGTTTTTAGCAATTTCACCTTGTCCTATGCCAATCATTACTTCGCATGATTTTTGGAAACAACTGCAACGATTTGCATCTTGCAATAATAAATATCCCATTACAATATATCCTATTGATTCCACCATACGACGTGCATGGAAATCGAACATTTCGCTGTTAGTCCCGTGAACAGATGCCATTTCGAATATATGTTTATAATCGGTCGTCATGACACGTAGCTTTTCACGCAATCTTTCATATTCGGGTTTCAAAGGCATTGCATCATATTCTTCAATACGCTTTAAATAACTTCCGTTTCCAATTCCACGAATAGCAGCGACTACTTGTAATTGAGACGTTCCTTCATAAATAGTTAAAATACGAGCATCCCGATACAATCGTTCACAGGTATATTCTTTCATAAATCCTGAACCTCCGTGAACTTGGATGCAGTCGTATGCAATTTGATTTGCATATTCACTGGAAAACAATTTCAACATAGGTGTAAAAATATCGGCATTCCGTTGATAATATTTCAAATCGGCACGTTCTTCTTGTGTTAAAGAACGTTCCCGGGCAATCGACTCATAAGCCTTATACACATCTACAAAACGAGCTGTTTCGTATAATAAACTACGGATGGCATCAGTCTTTGCACGCATATTGGTTAACAATTCGTATACTTGTGGGAAGTTGATAATGGCTTTTCCAAATTGTTCACGTTCTTGAGCATATTGGAAAGCCTCGCGATATGCGGCTTCAGCTAATCCTACAGATTGAGCTCCTACACCCAAACGAGCGCCATTCATCAGAGACATCACGTATTTAATAAGTCCCAATTTACGATCTCCAACCAATTTTGCAGGTGCATTATTGAATACCAATTCGGCTGTTGGGGATCCCTTTATTCCTAATTTATTTTCGATACGACGAACCGTAACAGCACTACTTTTACGATCGTAAACAAAATATGATAAACCGCGTCCATCCGTGGTTCCTTCTTCAGAACGAGCTAAGACGAGTTTTATATCCGCATCACCATTTGTAATAAAGCGCTTTACTCCATTCAAACGCCAACAATTAGCAGTTCCATCGAAGGTAGCTTTCAATCGTACGGATTGTAAATCGGAACCTGCATCGGGTTCTGTTAAATCCATCGAACAAGTTGCTCCGGCATTAATACGGGGCAAAAATTCATTTTTGATTTCTTCGGATGCAAATTCATTAATCGTTTCGGCACAATCCTGCAATCCCCAAATGTTAGCAAATCCGGCATCGGCACGTGAAACGATTTCAGCAGCCATAACATAAGGTATATATGGGAAGTTTAACCCCTTGTATTTACGAGGCAACGACATTCCATACAATCCCGCATCGCGCAATGCCTCATGATTTTGTTGTGTTCCACGAGCATAAACGACTTCATTATTCACTATTTTAGGACCCTCGTGATCTACTTCTTCTGCATTCTCGGCCAATATTTCACCAGAAATCTCACCTACGATTTCCATTACTTTATCATAATTGTCCAATGCATCTTCGTAATCGGAAGGAGCATCTTCGTATAGATCTTTTTCGGCAAAATTCCGCTCTTTCAGAGCAACTATCTTTTCCATTAAAGGATGGTTAAGATAGAACTTTAATGACTCATTATCTGTATAAAAATTACTCATAATCTTCTTATTCTTACAAATCGTATAGATAATTTATCTCATCTACACCATTCAATATTTTTAAATCCTCTTTTTATATTTGCAAATAACTCGTAGTTTTTTTCTTACTCTCTGTGTAGTGAGAATTTCTATTTTGTGTTTGCTCTATAACTTTTTATCATTTTAGGTACGATGTCGCAAGCATCACCAATAATTGTATAGTCGGCAATTGCATTAATAGGGGCGTTAGGATCGGTATTGATTGAAATAATTTTAGCCGATTGCTCCATTCCTGCACGGTGTTGTACTGCTCCTGAAATACCACATGCAATGTATAATTTAGGTCGTACCGTAACGCCTGTTTGCCCAATTTGACGTTCGGATTCTGTTAATCCGCCATCAACAGCAGCACGAGTAGCTCCTACCTCACCTCCGATGAGACCTGCCAATTCATGTAATAATTTAAAGCTTTCTTTGGAACCCATTCCATATCCTCCCGATACAATAATCTGAGCATTTTTGATATTTATCTTTTGTTCTTCAATATGGCGCTCCAAGACTTTTATACAAAAATCATTATCTGTAACATAGTTTGCTACATTTAATTTATTAACGGTTCCCTTGTAGTTGGCATTAAAAATTTCTTTTTTCATTACCCCCTCACGAACAGTAGCCATTTGCGGACGTGTTTCAGGATTTACTATAGTAGCAATAATATTGCCTCCAAAAGCCGGACGTATTTGATATAACAAATTGTGATATTCTTTACCTGCTTTTGCATCGGCATGATCTCCGATCTCCAAGCTGGTACAATCAGCTGTAAGCCCGCAGCGTAAAAAGGAAGCGACACGGGGGGCCAAATCCCTGCCTATGGAGGTTGCTCCGAACAAAGCTATTTCGGGTTTCTTTTCCTCGAAAAGTTTCGTTACTATATCAAAATGAGGTAATGTTTGATAAGGGAATAATCGTGGATCATCAGCAACATTAATAACATCTACTCCATATGGATATAATTGTGTTTCCAAATTTTTCAACTCTTTTCCAATAACAATGGCTTCTAGTTGCGTATGTAATTGATCTGCCAATTTACGAGCTTTGGAGCATAGTTCCAAGCTTACATCAGCAATAGCACCTTCTTCGGTAATTTCGCAATAAACAAATATATTATTCATGTTTTTTACTTTCTATGTTTATGTACACGCTTTCGTTCTTTTACACCTTGTTTACTACCCTAATATATGGCTTGTAATCAATTCTTTCATCAAGTCATTGATATCGCTCTCTTTGTTTGATAATACAATGCTTTCTTTTTGGGTAAGTACTACATTTTCTATATTTTTTACTTTTGTGGGAGATCCAGACATACCCAAACGGGTCACATCCGGTTGTAAATCATCGGCTGTCCATTCTTCAATTTTCAAATATGGTTTTTGATTCCACATTTCGGTGTAGTCCATGTCGCGTTCTTGTTGTTCGGTATGTGTACATGCTTTTTTGTATTTCATTACACGTTTGGCATGGCGGAAGCGACACTCAGGAGCAGATCCGTGAACCGTAATCAAAACAGGGAAAGAAGATTCTACAACCTCTACCCCACGTTCTAAACGACGTTTGATTTGAATAGATTCAGTTGTTACATTTACAATTTCTTCTGCATATGTAATTTGTGGTATTTCAAGTTTTTCAGCAACCTGTGGGCCTACTTGGGCAGTATCGCCATCAATTGCCTGACGCCCGGCCAACACTAAATCCACATCTCCTATTTTATTTATTGCCAATGAAATAGCATACGAAGTTGCCAACGTATCGGACCCTGCAAAACGACGGTCCGAAATCAAATACCCGTTATCCGCACCACGGTAAATAGATTCTCTTATGATATCGGCAGCACGGGAAGGTCCCATAGTAATAACAGTTACCGTTGCATCATTCAATTTATCTTTTATAGACAATGCCATTTCTAAAGCATTCAAATCTTCCGGATTAAAAATAGCCGATAGTGCTGCACGATTTACAGTTCCATCGGCTTTCATAGCATCTTTTCCCACATTACGCGTGTCGGGAACTTGTTTTACCAATACTACAATTTTATAACTCATTATTTCTCAGTTATTTAATTCTTACATTAACATCTAAAACAACATGCAAAGATACATTTTTTTATTTAAATGTTATCTTTGCACACATATATAGAGACATTTTTAAATGGCCCATTTCAAATAAATTGCCCCCCAAGAAAATCCTGCTCCAAACGCAGCCAATATCAAATTATCGCCTTTTTTAAGTTTATGCTTATTTTCCCATAGCAATAAAGGGATTGTGGCAGAAGTGGTATTCCCATATTTTTCAATATTTATCAACACTTTATCTTCTGGAAGATTCATACGGTGTCCCACTGCATTAATAATCCTAATATTGGCTTGATGGGGAACCAAGTACCGAATATCATCAGTTGTAAGATGGTTGCGTTCCATAATTTCTAATGACACATCCGCCATTTTGGATACAGCCCATTTAAAAACAGCTTGTCCTTCTTGATATATGTAATGTTCTCGAGCATCAATTGTTTCATGTGTAGAGGGTTTCAAAGATCCTCCAGCTTTCATGTGCAAATTGACTCTTCCCACTCCATCACTAGCCAAAATAACGTCCATCACGCCAACCTCTTCTTCTGTAGGTTCTAGCAAGACAACTCCCGCTCCATCACCAAAAATAGGTGCTGTTGATCGATCTTGATAATCGACAATAGAAGACATTTTTTCAGCTCCTATCAACAACATTTTTTTACAAAATCCAGATTCTACGTAAAGGGAAGCTGTTTTCAATCCATATATAAATCCTGAACATCCTACATTTATATCCATGCTCATACAACCATGAATACCGCATTTGTCAGCTATTATACTTGCGGTAGCAGGAAAATGCATATCAGGAGTTACTGTGCAACAAATAATACCATCAATATCTTGAGGACTTACGTTATTCTTTTTTAAAAGGTTTTGGACCGCTACGGCAGCCATATCCGATGTTGCCTTATTTTCTTCTTTTTGAACTCTACGTTCTCTAATACCTATACGAGTCATTATCCACTCATCGGAAGTGTCCATCATTTGACTTAATTCCTCATTGGTTAAAACATAATCCGGTAGATATCCTTCTATAGCAGTAATGGCAGCTCTCATTTTTTTCATTATCAATCTATATTATGTAGATCTCTAATAACTAAAAGTTATTAAAAGAGATATACTATCCATTATATTTTTTTATTGCTATACAAACATTATGCCCGCCAAAACCAAATGTATTGCTTAATGCAACATTCATAGTACGATGTTTGGCTGTTCCAAAAGTATAATCCAAATTTGGCACATCAGGATCATCTGTAAAATGATTGATTGTAGGAGGTACGATATCATTCTTAACGGCCATTACTGTAGCAATCGCTTCAATAGCTCCTGCTGCTCCTAATAAATGTCCGGTCATAGATTTTGTTGAATTAATGCTGATATTTTTAGCATGATCCCCAAATAATGAAATAATAGCTTTGGGTTCTGCAATATCTCCTATAGGAGTAGAAGTACCATGAGTATTAATATGATCTATGTCTGTTATATCCAATCCGGCTTCTTCTATAGCAAGTTGCATTGCCATTTTCGCACCCAAACCGTCCGGATGAGGGGCCGTAATATGGTGAGCATCAGCTGTAAGTCCACAACCAACTATTTCAGCATAAATTTTAGCGCCCCGAGCTATTGCATGTTCATAGGACTCCAAGAGCAAACCTCCGCCACCTTCTCCAATAACAAAACCGTCACGATCTTTATCGAAAGGACGAGATGCAGTCATATAATCATCATTACGAGTCGATAGTGCTTGCATTGCATTGAATCCGCCCACTCCCGATGCGCATATAGATGCTTCGGATCCTCCTGCTATGATTACATCTGCTTTTCCTAATCGAATCAAATTAAAGGCATCTCCAATAGCATGAGCCGATGAAGCACACGCAGAAACTGTTGCATAATTAGGTCCGCAAAACCCATATTTAATAGATATTTGTCCCGCACAAATATCAGCAATCATTTTGGGGATGAAAAACGGATTGAAACGAGGTGTTCCATTCCCCAATGCATATCCTTTACATTCTTCTTCGAATGTAGAGATACCACCTATTCCAGAAGCCCAAATCACTCCTGTTTTGAATTTATTTATTGTTTCCGTGTCTAAACCTGAATCTTCAATGGCCTGTTGCGCTGCAATAAGACCAAATTGAGTATATAAATCTAATTTTCGGACTTCTTTACGATCAAAAAATAATTCAGGGTTATATTCTTTTACTTCGCATGCAAATTTTGTTTTGTGCTGTGAAGCATCAAATCGTGTAATGAGACCTGCTCCGTTTTGGCCATTAATTAAAGCATTCCAATAGGTTTCTACAGTATTTCCAATAGGAGTAATACTCCCTAAACCTGTTACAACAACTCTCTTTAAAGTCATATTCTACTTATGTTTTTGGTTTAAATTAATAATACACTCAAATACTTATACTTACTTATTTTTATTCTTTCGAATTAGGTATTTCCATATCCTAATTCACGATATCCTTACAGACTTTTTACATTCAAAAAATGTCTGTAATACTATTGTCATTTTAAATTACTTTCAATGTAACATAAACTTTCCGGCTTCGATTTTCTTATTAAACCTAACTTTAATGAAGATTTTTTTAATTCCATGATTCATTATATTATACGACCCGTTCTTCATCAAAGCATGCTCTCCATCATATCTTTATTTTACCGACCTCAATTTATTTTTTTCTAATTCTAGAGAGGTTACTTTCATTCTGACTTCTGCTTTTGTCATTCTTTCCCCAGTTTAATATTTAGTTTGCAAAGAAACAACATTTTTTCTTTTCCTATCTATTTTTTAACTATAAAGAGCACGAAAAAAATAATAAGTATTTCATTTAT
>CAYYUE010000091.1:0-8849 GCA_964474745.1 uncultured Bacteroidaceae bacterium
CATTAGCCATTATTATTATGACTTTTATTGGAGTAGCTGTTTCATCAAGAAAAATGCGAGGAGGTATTGGAATACACTTAGCCATCGGAATAGCAGTGGCATTTTCCTTTGTTGTATTTATGAAAGTAACTACTGTTTTCGCTACTAATGGAAATTTAAGTCCTTTTTTAGCGGTACTTCTTCCAATTGCTATATATGCCATAGCAGCATTTGCTCTACTAAAGAAGGCTCCCAAATAAATATAACATAACATTAAATATCATGGAAATAATTAATGCTATAGCTTACAAACTTATGAAAAAACGTTTTTCCGTAGTAGAACGTTTTATCCAAAACCCAATCGAAATACAGGATGCTGTTTTTAAATACTTAATAAAAAATGGGAAAAATACCGAATGGGGTAAAAAATATGATTATCAACACATTCGTTCATGGAAAGAGTATAACGAGAAAGTTCCTATTAATAAATACGAAAATTTGTTACCCTATATACAACGAATGCAAAGTGGTGAACAAAATCTATTGTGGAATACCCCCATCAAGATGTTTTCAAAATCATCCGGAACTACTGGAAACGTAAGTAAATATATTCCCGTAAGTAAAGAAGCCCTTCATAGTTGTCATTACAAAGGTGGTGTAGATATGCTTGCTATTTATTGTAATATTTATTCATCAACAAAGGTGTTTTCAGGATGCAGCTTGGCGTTAGGAGGAAGCCGACAAAGTAAAATTAATGATAAGTTTTATTGTGGTGATATTTCCGCCATTTTAATGGAACATTTACCCTCTTGGGCAGAATATTATCGTGTTCCGAATCGAGAAATAGCGTTAATGAATGAATGGGAAAGCAAATTAATCAAAATGGCTGAAAATACAGTTACAAAAAATGTAGTCAGTCTATCAGGGGTTCCTTCTTGGATGTCGATCTTATTACAACGATGTATAGAAACAACAAAAAAAGAATCCATTTCCGAAATATGGAAAAATATAGAAGTCTATTATCACGGTGGTGTAGATTTTACCCCTTATAAAAAGAAATTTCATCAATTGATTCCACACAGCTCCATGCGCTATATTAACGTTTATAACGCTTCTGAAGGATATTTCGGAGTTCAAGATCAAAAAGATGTTTCTGACATGCTGTTACTTTTGGACAATGGCATTTTTTATGAATTCATAGAAACGAGTGAATTAACCAATGAATATCCTAACGTTACACAACTTTGCGATGTAAAGATTGGGAAAAATTATGCTATAATGATCAGTACCAACGCAGGACTTTGGCGTTATTTAATTGGCGACACTGTTACATTTACTTCTAAAACTCCATTTCGTATCCAAATTACAGGACGCACCAAAAACTATATAAACGTATGCGGAGAAGAACTTATCGAAGACAATGCCAATCAGGCGATAAAAATAGCCTGTCAAAAAACCAGTGCTGAAATTCGTGAATTTACAGCTGCTCCCTATTTGTCGCAAGATCATAAACCGATTGGACACGAATGGATTATTGAATTTGAACGCGAACCAGAAGACAAGCAATTATTTATTACGCTACTCGACGAATCCTTAAAATCCGTAAATTCGGATTATGAAGCCAAGCGTTATAAGAACCTTGTTTTACATCCCTTGAGAGTTACATTTGCTCCCAAAGGAACATTCCTTAGTTGGATGAAAATTCATGACAAAATGGGAGGTCAACATAAAATACCTAGATTGAAAAATTCAAGAGAAATGCTTGAAGATATCCTTTACAATATAAAATCTATGCAAAATGACAATACAAGAAATTGAAAACCAAATTATAGAAGAATTCGATAATTTTGAAGACTGGTTAGACAAATACAACCACATTATCGAAATGGGAAAAACATGTCCCATAATAGACGAAAAAAACAAAACGGAAAACAATCTCATCAAAGGATGTCAATCCCGAGTATGGCTTAGTGCCGATTTTATCGATGGAAAAATCATTTTCAAAGCAGATAGTGATGCCGTAATTACAAAAGGAATTGCATCCATATTGATCTGGGTTTTCAACAATCAAACACCACAAGACATACTAGATGCAGATCTTAGTTTTATCGAAAAAATAGGATTAAAAGAGCACCTATCACCTAATCGTTCAAACGGACTTAGTGCAATGGTAAAGCAAATGAAATTATATGCATTGGCATTTAACACAATGGAAAAATCAAACCCGCAAAAATAACCACATACAAATGATACCGAATAAAGAAACAATAAAAAGTGCGATAACTGATCGTTTAAAAAATATATACGATCCAGAAATACCGGTAAATATATACGATTTGGGATTGATATATAATATTGATATTGAAGACGGGTTGAAGGTTAATGTCTTGATGACTCTAACAGCTCCTAATTGTCCTGTTGCAGAATCACTTCCCCTAGAAATTAAAAATAACTTATCATTAATAGAAGGTGTTTCATCTGTCAATGTTGAAATAACATTCAATCCCCCTTGGAACATGGATAACATGACCGATGAAGCCAAACTGGAACTAGGCTTACTATAAAACTATTTTCTTAAAAAAGAAGAATAAAAAAAGAGGAATCATGATTCCTCTTTTTTTTATTCTTCTTTAACACTATGTTGTCGGTTTTTCGATTTTGTTTTATGGGATTTCATCGCTTTCTTCATCATATCGATTTTACCCTTTAATTCTTTCTTTTGCTCAGGAGTTAATACCTGATCTATCTTTAAACGCGTTTTATAAAGTTCCTTTTCTATATTAGCTTCCCTTTTTGCCTCTTCATCAAATAATGGAAACAAAATTTTCGAATAATCACCCTCTTTATGCATCATAAGTCTTATGCTATCTCGCACAACCTTTATTTCTTTACGAATAACTGTTAATTTTTGCTTATTTTCCTTCGATAAAGCCCTTAGTACTTCAATTTGTTCCTGACTTAAATCACTAACAAATTTTTCAACCTGCTCTTCTAACGGAGGCATTTTTCCATGAGGCTTATCACAAAATTGCGGTTTATCAAGCTTCTGTGACATCATAGTTTGTGTTAGCGTACAAAACATAAGCAACCAAAAAGTTGCTAGCATACCAAAATATCTTTTCATCTATTGGGCTCCTTTCTATTGATTTACATTATCAAATTCATCAAAAAAATATTCAATCATAGCCAATTCGCTATATGACGATTTCATATCTCGTTCCTCTTGCGTAGCATAAATTTCTGCAAACATATCTGCGACTACTCTATCATTTTGAACTGGGTTTTCCATAACACTTTTCATCAAAATCAACAACAACAATGTAAAACTAGCTGCAATAGAAATTACTGATACATACAATTTTCGTACATTACGTTTCGACACAGGCACTTTATGATTTTGGATCTGCTCCATCACCAATTGAGTTACATCGATTTTCTTAGGGGGTTTCAATTCTCGCATACATTGCATTGTAGCCTCATACTGCATTGTTTTTTTTATACAAAAAGAACACGTATGCATATGTTGAGCAGCTTCTTCTGATAACGTATCTTTTGTCATCCATTCTTTCAAAAAATCTATACAATTCATAATCTACACAATTTACAATTCAACCAGCATTCTCTTCAGATTTACTTTAGCTCTAAATATTAATGATTCTACTTTCGACAAACTCACCTCCATTATTTCTGCAATTTCTTTATATGAACATTCATCAAAGCAATATAAAGTCAAGGCTAATTTTTGTTCGTATTTTAATTTATCCATAGCTCTATATAGTTCATTTATTTGCTCATCATGCATAATTTGTTCATCTATTAACCTTTCATTTCGAGAGTTTTCATAATTCTCTGTATTTAATTTTATATATCGTTTGTTTTTTCCAACCGTCTTTCTAATTATATTTACGGTTATCCTATAAATAAATGTACTTAGTTTCGCTTCGAAGCGAAAACGTGGCAATGATTCATACAACTCTACAAATACACGTTGCGTTACTTCCTCTATATCTATTTTGTTTCCTGCTAACTTGTAACACAAATTAGCTACTAAATCTTGATATCTTACAACAATATCTGCATACAATTGCGTATCGCCTTTCAAAATAGATTTTATCAATTCTTGCTCCACTAACTCTGTATTTTTCATTTATTAAGTACATGTAACTTACTAAAACTTGCAATATGACTTCTTTTATTTTTAAATCCAAACAAAAAAGGATAGTTTTACCTATCCTTTTTCACCTTTTTATGTTTTTGTTTTTATTTTCTAATTAAACTTTCTAAAATCATAAGTAATAATACCCGTTTGTAATTCCGAAGCATTCGGATCTGCGCTAAATTTAGAATTTAATGCAGCTTCTTTAGCCCTTTGGAGAAGATTTGCATCCGTAGTCGTTGACCCCTTAACTCCAACTTCTACTTTCTGTACATTGCCACTTCGATCCACCCATATCCGAACAACAACTTTACCTTGTTTATTAGAATCATAATTCGGTGCCGGTAATGCAGATGCCGTTCTCCCTTTCAGAGACCAACCCGGGCCTCCATTTCCGGCCACTCCATCGTAGCGGTTAGAACTAGGATCACCTCCTTCTTTTCCTTGGTTCCCATATCCTGTTGTTTCTCCTTGACTTCCGGTTACCCTGGATGAAGAATTTTTACCTTTAAATAATGCATTTTGATTTATCACAGGATCTTCAGGAACTTCTTCTTGAGGTTTTTTCTGTGTATCTTTCTTATCTTCTTTATTTTTAAGAATAGCTACAGATTCATCGGTGGATTGTGTAGAAATATTTTCAAATATAGAATTATTACTTGCTACAATTTGCGGACGCGTTGCCAATTGGTCCTGAGTAGGTTCCAATGCATCTCCAGAACCAAAATCAGAATCCCCCAAATTCACTTCTACACCTTCCTCCGGAGGAGGTGGATTCTTACGATACAACCCTAATAAAAAGCAACAACTTATCAATAACATTACAAATAACGCAGTGCCTATTGCTGCTTTTATAGAATCTTTTTTATTTTCGTTTAAAGATAACATGATTATTGCTTAGGGGTTGTAGCCAAAATTACTTTATGCTTAGAACCGTCTCTATTATTTATTGTATTGACGGCATCAATTACACTTACCACATATTGTACAGGAACCGTTTTATCAGCCCTTAAAACAATACATGCATCTTGAACATCTGCTATTTCTGATTCCAACATAGGTTCGAGCATATCAATCGATGCAGGCTTTTCTCCTACATAAAAAGCATATTGATCATCAATATAAACTGTTACATTTTGTTTTGCCATTGTTTTACTTGAACTTTCCGGCAACAATAGCTTAACGGCATTCGGGCTTATCAATGTCGAAGTTATCATAAAAAATATCAACAACAAAAACACCAAATCCGACATAGTCGATGAATTTGATTCTATTCGTATCTGATTCTGACTTCGTATCATATTAATTACGTAATAATATTATGCAGGTTCATGTAATAAATCCATAAATTCCATTGCTCTAGCCTCCAACAAAAATACAACTTTATTGATCCGGCTTACAAGAACATTGTATAGAAAATAAGCTATAATTCCGACGATAAGACCTCCTACCGTCGTCACCATCGCTTCATAAATACCACTAGATAATACTTGAATATCGATATTATTTCCAGCATTAGACATATCAAAAAATGCCTTTACCATCCCCGTTACCGTTCCTAAAAAACCTAGCATAGGTCCTAGGCTGGATGCTGTAGCAACCAATGAAACTCGTTTTTCCAACCCTGCAACTTCCAATTTTCCTACATTCTCAATAGCCGTTTGAATATCTCCTAACGGGCGCCCCAAACGAGAAAGTCCTTTATCAATCATGCGGGCTATCGGAGAGTTAGTCGACTTTGCCAATGCACGAGCACCGTCAATATCTCCACTATGAATATACTCCCTAATGTTTCCCATAAAAGAAGACGAATCATCTTTTAGCGCATGGTTCAATGCCAAATACCGTTCTATTGTAATATAAACAGCCAATATTAATAATGCCAACAACACTATCATAATCCACCCGCCCTGCATAGCCAAATCCATTATAGGAATTTTCTCCGTAGTTGTTGCCACACTTTCAGAAGCTTTCATTGAGTCTACTTCAGCTCCTATTGCAGTTGACACTGCACTAATATTCAATAAAATAGAATTAAACATATGTACTTATTTTTTTTGTAAAGGTACTGAGAACTCACTAAAAAACACAAAGGCAAACTATTTTTATATCAACAAACTATTGTTAATATGAGCGAAATAAAGTTTTCGAGAAAACATACTAAACAAATACAAAAAATGTATTTTTGCATAAAATTTTATCGCTATGAATATACATTTGGATAAACTTATTATTATAGGAGACAGAGTCTTAATAAAACCCAACATAGAAACAGAGAAAACAAAAAGCGGCCTATATCTTCCGGCTATATACAAAGAAAAAGAAGAAATTCAATCAGGATACATTTTGAAATGCGGACCCGGATATGCCATGCCTTCTTTCGATGAAGAAAATTCCGAATCATGGAAACCCAGAACGCGAAATATCAATTATTTACCCTTGCAAGTAAAGCAAGGAGATTTGGCCATTTTTACACAAAGAGATGCTACCGAAATCAAATACGAAGGAGAAAAGTATTTCATTGTACCTCAACACGCCATTTTGCTAGTTTAACGAGATAACTTTTAAAATGGGAATCCTTAATATATCGAAAAATAAAATTATTTAATTAAAATGAAGAAAATATTTATGTACTTAGGAACTGCAGGATTATTGTTTGCATGTAATCCAAAAGAAGAACCTTCTGAAGATTTCAAATATCTTGTAGACGAATTTTCAGATATAAAAGTAATGCGTTATCAAATTCCGAATTGGGATTCATTGACGTTACAGCAAAAAGAATACTTATACTATTTAGGAGAAGCAGCCAAATATGGGCGCGATATTATTTGGGATCAAAATTTTAAATACAATTTGTTGGTCAGAAAAACATTAGAAACGATATTGAACACATATACAGGGGAAAAAAACGAATCTGATTATGAGAATTTCGTCACATATGCCAAGCGCGTTTTTTTCAGTAACGGTATCCATCATCATTATGCCGAAGACAAATTTTTTCCAGAAATATCAGAATCATATTTCATAAACCTCATAAAAAAAAGTGATTCTATACAATTTCCTATACAAAAAGGCAAATCAATGGATGAATTTATTGCATTCATAACACCCATTATCTTCGATAAAGAACAGTACGACATTCGCAGAAATAACGGACAAGGAATTGATCTTATAGCTACATCTTCAGTCAATTTTTATGAAGGTGTTTTACAAAAAGAAGCCGAAGATTTTTATGCAAAAAAACACCATCCAAACGATTCAACCCCTATATCATATGGATTAAACTCTAAATTATTAAAAAGAGATGGGAAAATTTATGAAGACATTTATAAGGCCGACGGGCTTTACAGTGAAGCCATTCAAAAAATCATATATTGGTTAGAAAAAGCAAATACCGTAGCTGAAAACGATGCTCAACGCAACTATACAAATTTACTGATCCAATACTATAAAACCGGCGATTTGAAAACATGGGATAAGTATAACATTGCATGGGTAAAAGATTCGGAATCTACCGTCGATTATGTAAATGGATTTATAGAAGACTACGGAGACCCCATGGGGATGAAAGCAACATGGGAAGCCGTAGTAAATTTCAAAGATTTTGAAGCCACAAAACGTTCTAATATAATTAGCAGCAATGCACAATGGTTCGAAGACAATTCCCCTATCGATACTAAATTTAAGAAAAAAGAAGTAAAGGGTGTTACTGCGAAGGGAATCATTGCGACAACTTTAGGAGGAGATTGCTTTCCAACACCTCCCATTGGAATCAATTTGCCCAACGCCGATTGGATTCGCAAAGATCACGGTTCAAAATCTGTTACAATCACTAATTTGATGGAAGCTTATGAGAAAGCTGCTGAAGAATCACCAAAAAATGTATTGTCTGAATTTGCTTACTCACAAGAAGAAATTGACATGGTAAAAAAATACGGCGCTATCACAAATATAGTCCACACCGACTTACACGAATGTTTAGGGCACGGTTCTGGGCAATTATTACCTACAACAAAACCCGGAACTTTAAAAGAATATAACTCCGCACTCGAAGAAGCCCGTGCCGACCTTTTCGGGTTATATTATTGTGCAGATCCCAAATTGGTGAAATTAGGCATAATGCCGGATGCCGAAGCCTATAAAGCTGAATACTGTTCGTTTATACGTAACGGAATCATGGGACAATTGTCACGCATTGAACTAGGAAAAACCGTTACTGAATCGCATATGCAAGATCGTAAGCTCATTGCAGAATGGTGTTATGAAAAAGGAAAAACCGATAACGTAATCGAACGTAAAACCAAGGAAGGCAAAACATATTTTGTGATCAACGATTATCAAAAACTACGTGAATTATTTGGTCAACTACTTGCCGAAGTACAACGGATAAAATCAGAAGGTGATTATGCCGCCGGAAAAAAATTGATTGAAACTTATGCTGTCCAAATTGATCCCGTCTTACACAAAGAAGTTAAAGAACGTTATGCATCTTTACAAATAAAGCCGTATGGTGGGTTTATCAATCCGGAAATTATACCTGTTAAAAAAGAGGGGAAAATCATAGACTATAAAATAGAATACCCTACAAATTTTCTAAAACAACATTTAGATTACGGGAAAAAATATGCGACTTTAAAAGTAACTCAGTAAATAAACATAAATACTGTTACAAAAGGGATTATTCGAGAAGAATAGTCCCTTTATTTTGGCAACC
>CAYYUE010000092.1:0-8838 GCA_964474745.1 uncultured Bacteroidaceae bacterium
GTATTGTATCCCTTTAATATTATTTTTATGTAAAAACATATCTTATATTCCTTTTTGATTCAAGCTTTTTGCAGTTGTTATCGGTTACAGAGTTGTGTGTAAGTTTGCATTGATTAATGAAAGTAAAGTCATATGAAAATAACTTGTGCGAATTGGACCGTTGTATAATAAAATATCAAAAGAATGAAATGTATAGTTACATTATTCAATATGCATTGGCTTTTGTATTTATTCTAGTATTTTTTGTTACATTTAAGAATCCGTTACTTTTTATGAGTAGGTGGAAATTCTCGCTTGCTATTTAGGGGGTGTATTTTACTTATTATATATAACAGCTTGGTATTTTGAAAAAATCAAGGAACTCTGTAAAAGAGTAAAAGACCTTCAGTATTTCAATGAATAATTTATTTTCGTGGAATTTATTTATTTTTTTCGAAGAAAGAGGTATTAAAATTGAGTAGATACACTTTTTGAGTAGCACGTGTTAAAGCAGTATAAAGCCATCGTAAGTATTCTAGATTGAGTGTATTGTCTGGTAAGAATCCCTGGTCAACAAAAATGGTGTTCCATTGTCCGCCTTGCGTTTTGTGGCAAGTAAGCGAGTAGGCAAATTTGACCTGTAAAGCATTAAAGAACGGATTACTTTTCACTGATTTAATGCGCTCTTTTCGGTAAGGAATATCTTCGTAATCAAGTAATACTTCTTCGAAAAGCCGGTTTGCTTCCTCTGTTTTTAGTGCCGGGGATTCTGACATCAATGTATCTAACAAAATCTTGCAATCCAGCTCAGGAGCATTCGGATAATCTGTAAAACGGAGGGTAACATCGACAAATCGAAACCCATATAGTTCATAGTATTTTCGAACTCGAAGTATTTCCACAATATCTCCATTTGCAATAAATCCAATTTCGGAATCATTCTCAAGCCAATAATAGTTATTTTTTACTACCATTAAAAGATCTCCCGTATTAAGTTCCCCATCCCGATATAAAATCCTTCGACGAATTTCCTGATTGAAAATATTAGCGCGTTTGTTGGTGCGGCAAATTACTACGACATCCTCTTCTCTATTATTGTTGTATTCTTTAAAAAGACATTCTTCTAACTGATCTCCTGTAATATGTGTGATATCGGAAAAACTATTGAGGTGAAAAAGAGGAAAAGACATGTCTTCATTACATATTTTGTTTCGAATCAGCGTACTATTATATAGTATTCCCGATGTTTCTGCTTGACGAACAACTTCGGTCAGTTCATATTGGTAGATGTTTAAATGAGAAATGCTCGATAAAAAATTGGCGTCCAATGCAGGACTACTATCGCTACCAATAGGAGGAAGCTGAGCAGAATCTCCTATGAGCAATAACCTACAGTGTTTCCCCTCAATAACATAATCAATTAGATCGTCTAAAAGGCTTCGCATTCCAATAATACTGCTCTCACTTGATGGGTTGTTTCCGATCATAGATCCCTCATCAACAATAAAAAGAGTATATGTATGTAAATTTTGAGTACGCACACAGCGGGTAATTCCTTGAGGATTAGTTGCTGTAAAATATATTTTTTTGTGAATGGTATATGCTTTTTTCTCAGAATAATTAGAAAGAACTTTCGCCGCACGTCCCGTGGGTGCCAATAGAATAGTTCGCAAACGTAGTTGGGGTAAAATCTGAATAAGAGCACTTACGAGCGTTGTTTTTCCAGTCCCGGCATATCCTTTAAGGATAAATGCAGATAATGGGTTTTCATCGAAAAGGAAGGAAATAAGATGTTTACATGCATTTTGTTGACCCGATGTCGGTTCGTGTATAAATTGAGAGTATATAAGCCGCTGTACTTCTTGGTATATGTTCATTTGAAACGGTTGCGATGCTAATGATCATAGGTGTTCAAAAATCTGTGTCCATCTATATAAATGTAAAAAAAACGATTTACCTTTATATGTCAAAGGAAATCGTTTTTTTTGTGAAAATTGAAAGTCAATTTTTCAATTTTTACTATTTATTCCTGTACCGGTTGTTGTTCTATTGGCTGAGTTTGTTGTGTAGGAACAGCGTTTACCGGAATGTTAACATTATCTGTTGTAATCTCTGTTTTTATAGTTCCCGCTTCTGTTGTATTGTTTCGAGGAATGGCTATAGTTGCAGCTAAACTTAAAACAACCAATACAATAGCTAGTGTCCAAGTGGCTTTTTCTAAAAAATCGGCTGTTTTGCGCACACCCATAATTTGATTTTGAGAAGAAAAATTAGCAGCCAACCCGCCTCCTTTCGAGTTTTGTATTAGCACAATAATGGCCAACAAAACACATGTTATCAAAATAAGAATTACAATTAATTTGTACATTTCGTTGATATTATTTATTATTTTCTAATTTATTTTTTAATGCTGAAATTTGGTTTGCAAAGATACTCTTTTTTTCGGGATATTTTATCATTAATTTTTCGTAGATGGCAATTGCTTTTTCCAATTTTCCCTGTTTTTCAAATACAATAGCAAGAGTTTCAGTAGCTAAGTCATCTTTTTCAGCAATACTTTTTTTCCCAAGGTCTTCAATAGATAAAATTTCGTTAGTCTCATTTTTCAAGTTTTTGCCTGAATCGGAGTCTAAAAATTTTTCAATAATTACGCTTTTAGGTGCTGTTTTGAAAGAAATTTCTTGATATGAATTGATTGCCTCTATGACATCAAAGTTTTCGTCGGAAATTTCACCTAATTCTTTTTTCTTAACAGCCTCGATTTGTTGTTTTAGTTTTAGATCTTCTTGTGATGAAATTTCTGTTTTGATTACGTTAGATAGCATTTCAATCAAACGATTGCTATCAGGAACTTGCAATGCAACTTTTTGAAAAAAACGTTCTTCCCAATTGTATATATTTACGGCATTGTCACTCAAAATATCCAGGACTTGCAATGCCGAACAATACGGATATTTGGATTTTTCGGATTGAATATCCAATTTGTCATGTAACGTATATGCATTAGAATGCTGTAAATGTCGAAAAAAAGCCTCTTTTTCCATGTTTGATAAATGCGTGTTGAAATTTTGTATTGTCTATATACTGAAGTGCAAAAGTACACTTTTTTTTTCAGTTTACAAAATTGAAAAAAACGATAAACTTGCGAGAGTATATTTATGAAATATTTAATGAGCATAGAATGCCCATTAGTCGTAAAAGAAAATGAAGAAGTCTCTACCCTGCCGAATAACTCAAATGATTGTAGATCAATATAAAAAATAGTAAAACAATGCGCATTGTTTCAGATAGAAAACATTCAAAATCAAATAATCATCAAATATATTCAAAAGAAAAAATAGATCTTATAACAATGAAACAGTATGAAGAAAAATGAATTTCCATAACTATTTAAAAATTAAATGATTTCCATTAAAGACAGGGAAACGGTATTTACATGTTAAAAATCCATTTGTGAAAAAGATTCTAACAATCCCGAATATCATTTAATAGACGATCTCTATAATTTAATTCTGCAGGAAATCAGAGAATCAAGATTAGGAGACCTGAAATAATCATCTATAACCGTCTGTGTATTATCAAAATTATTTTCAATAAGAAATTTCATAAAATTCCAGACCGGCGGAATTTCCCAAATTGGAATAAGTTGATGTCCCGATGTAGAGTTTTCCGTCAACAATAGCTGCATTGCGGACTCCATTATTGGCTGCATTTCCAAATCCAGTCAGAGTTACGATTTTTGCCGGGCTATGCGTATTTTCGAAAACGATCATCGGGGCTCCGCTGGCATGCTCTCCAGGCAGTGTTTTCGCCCATTCGTAAACGTAACTCATCGGATTGTTGCGAACTATGTCTTGCCATGGTTTTCCGGTCATCTGTTCTACGGGAATAACTTTGCCGTCTGCCATGTAAAAATGATCAGGATAGATGCGACCAAGTTCCCCAGGCTTGTTGTGGATTGGAGTAGATGCATTCATATAATAATCATTCATGCCACTACCTACGTCGAATCCTCCAATATAGAGTTTTTCGTCGTGTACAATTGCCGTCCAAGTGTAAACGTTTAATGGCTTTCCCCATCCCGAAGAACCATATAATGGTTTTAACCCCATGCGGTTGGGTTTTTCACTCCATTTTGTTCCGTCAAAAGTCCACTGTTTCTCTTCCCCGTACAGCAATTCAGCTACGAATTTCGTTGATTGATCAAAACCATTCAATTTCATTCGAAATATTGATGCAGAGCGCCATGCTTTTATAGCTAATTCCTGTTCTGTTGTTGAATATACCCCATCGGGAACGACTGGAAACTGCTGTGGATAAAGTTCGCGTAACTTGTCAGCTCCTGAACTTTGCCCTAAATGCATACTTCCAAAATAAAGGTAACCGTCAAACATGGCCATAGCACCCATCTCATATCCTTTGGCAATAGCAGGATCCGCATCAAAATCTTCGAAACGGAATAGGGTAGAGAAAACGACAGGATTAGTTTTGGAAAAACCGTTTGAGGGCATCGTGTTGGATAGTAATAGGTTGCCTCCTCGATAAGAGGGCTCTTTTATAGCTTTCGGATGCGCCCATGTGCTGACTACCAAATGTGTACGATCTTGCTTGTCGTTTGCTATAGCAAACTCGCCCGGAGCGCCTTCAAAATTAAAATCATCCGTTGTAATTATATCGAAACCGTTTATCTGCCCACCCTCGAAAGGTTTTAGACGATTGGTCGCTACCCATCGCAGCCCTATGGTTTTTGCTGTGCCAGCCTGCCCGAGAGTCTGATCGGGCCCCATAAATGTATAGAGAGCTGAACTGCCGTCGGGATGCTTAAGACCAATCATACGACGTGCCGAATCAAAGAGAAAATCAGCACTCCCCAAATAGGTACGTGTAGCCGCTTCGAATGCGAATATGCGTAGATATCCATCGGAAGATTCCTTGACGGACTGTTGCCCCAGAATGGCATGTCCAATAAAGAAGACAATACCATCAAACGACCCTGCTGCCCGAAAACCATATGTTTTCGGTGATTGACCAATGAACTTACCATCTCGATATCCGGTTGGTCCACTTATAAGCTCTTTGGCAAAATCACATCCGACGGCATTTTTGAATTTTTTAGGATCAATAATTTCGATATTTTCTTTTTTCGTATTGAAAATATAAAGTTGTCCTGGTGCAGGAGGTGCTGTAAGGTTACTTGCTTCGATTTCCGTTTGGAATGCTGAGACAGCGATAGGAAGTCGGAGGTGTTTCACCATCCAACCATACCAAGCGTTGTTGAGCGAGCCAAACCATATCTCACTACCGGTTTGAGCTGCGCCCCAGACATAAGAGGCATTACGCCGTGCTTTTACCGGCATATCGTATTTTGCAAGGTCCGATTCAGTTAGATTATCGTAAGGCATGAATCTATTATTTGGATTTCCTAGACCGAAATAAATTTCATCTATTGGAGCAATTGCTACCCGAACAACTTTAACGGAAGCTTGTTGCATGCTTTCATTATTTTTTTGCTCGGATCCACAACCTATGAAAAATAGTAATGGCAAAAAGATACGGATAGGAAATATATATTTTTTCATATTTCATTTATTTATGGATTAATACATACGTGGAGCTATGATAGTTCGCTATAGGTTTTAAACAATGAATGAACTTGATTGTTTTTAATTCCTCAACGATGAACTTAGAGCCATTACGATTATCCTCCGTTGGATGTTCTTTGCGATGAAATTCAATTGTATTGAAAAAATGGATTCGTTAATGGGTCATTAAATAAAAAATAAACATGCGTTTCCTTATTCTTATAAAGGAAACGCATGTTTGTTTTATGTCGAAACTTTAAGGTTTATTGATTCATAAGGTCAGCCTCTTTTAAATATTGCAATAACTTATTCGAGATAGCTACATTATCTTCCTTTTTATATCGTTTTTGAGTAAATATTTGAGCTAAATTTTCTGTTTCGTTTATACGTACCATTTCTTTTGAAAAGGGTAAATTTTCTTTGTCGCGAAATACATTTTCGATATCAGTATTTGAATAATCATGGTATTGTTCATAATGAACAACACCATCTAGAGGTAGGCGATCCGTCATATCGGGATTTTCATCAGGATAGCCCATCGTAAGAGTTGTTACAGGAACCACCCCCTTAGGAAGGTTTAAAAACCCAGCAATTTCAGGAGTATTATATAAAACAGTTCCTAAATAGCAGAAACCCAATCCTTCAGCTTCTGCGGCTACACAAATATTTTGTGTGGTAATAGTAGCATCTACAGTTCCCGTTAGAAACCATAAAAAGTTGTCATATGCAGTACCTGCATTGCGTAACATACACCATTTATGATACCGGTTGATGTCTACACATACGGTAATGACCGCAGCCGCTTCAGATACCATTTTTTGTCCGAAATGAAATTTTGCTAATTCTTTTTTGCGCTCTGGATCTTGCGTTACTACAATGCTGTATATTTGCATATTGCCGGTATTGGAACCCCGAATTCCTGCTTCCAGAATTCGTTCCATTGTTGCTTTATCAATTGCTTTATCTTTATATTTTCGCATCGATTTATGTTGAGTTAATAATTCAAATGTATTCATATTCGCCTCCTAATTATTAATTTATTGAATGAATCATGTTATGATCAGCTTGCAAATATACATGATAAATTTAAATTGAAATACGATAGAATAAAAATGAAAACAATATCTTATATGAGATTTATACAGAAAGTAATTCTGATTTTTTGAGGTTTATTATTCTTTAAATTTATGCAGGAGCCCTCCTCATAAAACGAACATAGTTATCTATATTAAGGAGATGGGATATATGAAGGTAATGTAAAAATTATAGAGAGGATCATTAAAAAAGTATACTTAGTATGAAGGCATTTATTTTGAGAAAATACATGGAGTTTTTCATTGAGTTTGTAACTTTTTATAGGACAAAATTTATGAGAATAGTAGCAGATATTCATATTTTTTGTATCTTTGTATCCCCTATAAAAATGCGATGTAGATAGAATTGACATAGTTTTTTTATACAACAAGCAAAATATATAACTTATAGAGAATTGATTTAGAATCAATAAAATGCAAAATAAAAGGTTTGTAAATCTTCATAAGAAGTTCCTTACTTGGCGTTTGCGTAATATGTCGGAGCGTAAGTTTTTGATTATACTTAGTATAGTAGTAGGTGCTTTGTCAGGATTAGCTGCTGTGTTACTTAAGAATTTGGTTCATAAGACATATCTTTTTATTACACAAATAAAATTCGGAGGATTTGAGGGCGGAAATATCTTGATGTTGCTATATCCGCTTATAGGAATTGTGCTGACGGTACTTTTTCTTAAGTATTTTGTAAAAGGCAATATCGGACATGGAATCCCCAACATATTATATGCTATTTCGCGGAGTAAAGGACGTATACCCCTACACAACACATATAGTTCGTTGATTGCATCTACGCTGACAGTTGCTTTTGGAGGATCTGTGGGGTTAGAAGCCCCGATTGCGACTACGGGCAGTGCAATAGGTTCGAATATAGGACGGTGGTTCCATTTGCGTTCTAAAGATGTAATTTTACTGCTTGGGTGTGGAGCCGCAGGAGCTATTGCTGGAATTTTTAAGGCTCCCATTGCCGGAATTTTATTTGTGCTCGAAGTTCTTATGTTCGATTTGACGATGACTGCAGCTATTCCCCTGTTAATATCGTCTATTACAGCGTCTGTTATCGCTTATTTTTTTATGGGTAACGATGTTCAGTTCGCATTTCATGTCATTGAAAAATTTAGTATTTTTCAAATACCTTATTACATATTGTTAGGATTGTTTTGTGGGGTGGTATCGATTTATTTTTTACGAACACTTTCTATTATAGAAACTTTGTTTTCTAAAATAAAGCATCTCTATAAGAAAATACTTATTGGAGGAGGAGTATTAGGATTGCTTATATTTCTTTTTCCTCCATTGTTTGGCGAAGGTTATGAGGCGTTAAATGGACTGCTCAAAGGGAATACGAATCCTTTGTTTCGGGATAGCGTGTTTGAAGCCTATCAGTCCAAAATATGGGTAAGTATTGTATTGTTGTTTGCGGTTATTTTGCTAAAAGCCATTGCTACTTCAGTAACGACAAGTAGCGGAGGGGTAGGAGGGACATTTGGGCCATCACTATTTTTAGGAGGTATTAGCGGTTTTTTTGTGGCATCCATTTTAAACCAATTCGGTTTTGTTTCATTATCTGTATCTAATTTTACACTGGTGGGCATGGCTGGTGTTATGACCGGTATTATGCATGCTCCCTTTATGTCGACGTTCTTAATAGCTGAAATTACAGGCGGGTACGAATTGTTTGCTCCGCTATTGATAACGTGTACGGTAGCTTATATAACCGTACATCCGTTTGAAAAACACTCTATTTATACTAAAAAATTGGCTAAACGAGGCGATTTGATAACTCATGATAAAGACAAATCAGCATGGCAGCTTATGGATATGGAGCGACTTATAGAAACCAATTTCGTAATTGTACGAAGTGGAGATAAACTTCGGGATTTGATCGTGGCTATTGAAAAATCTCATCGAAATATTTTTCCAGTATTGGATTGTCAGGATAAATTTTTAGGAGTGATCGTTCTTGATGATATTCGTACATTGATATTTCATCCGGAAAACTATGATACATATCGTGTAAATGACCTAATGCATTCTTTGTCAGAAAATGATTGCGTATGTATTACCGATTCGATGTCGGAAGTAGTGAAAAAATATAAATTAAGCGATAAATATAATTTGGTGGTAACCAGCAGTAATGGTGAATATAAAGGATTTCTTTCTCGAGCTAATGTATTTTCGGCATATAG
>CAYYUE010000093.1:0-8832 GCA_964474745.1 uncultured Bacteroidaceae bacterium
CCAATCCGAATCGCGTTTTTGAAGGTGTATTTCTACGGGTATTTTGGGAAAAGGAACCAATACTGTTTCTTCGAATGTTTCTACAGTATTAACTCCTTTAGGAGTCGCTGTATATTCGCCGAAAAGAGTATTATAGGTTCTGGAGTATAGCTCTTCTTTTGTTTTGAGGTCTTTTACCACCACGCGATATTGTCCGTAATTGAATGGATCCAATGTACGTGTATAAGACCCTGCCCAGATACCCGGCTTTGAAATGAATTCTTTGAGATATATGGTGTCGTTTTTTTTGCATCCTTTTCGGAAATAGTCAACACGTAATGTTTTATCTTCGAAATAATTTGAAAATTGAGCAATCGATACAATCGCATGACTCAAAAGAACAAAGATGAATATTGTTTTTTTCATTATAGATGTTTTCCAATTAAAAGGAAGTTTTGTGCCTTATAAGTAAAGAAATTAATTTCTAAAACTTGTATTTTTATAAATGTATTTGAGAAAATGAGATGTAAGAATTTTTATATGAGATGATGAGCCTCTTTAGGTTGAAATGTGTTCTTTCCGAAGCAGATCGTTAACTGTTTTTACAGGATTGAATGTTGCTAATGGTACTTCAACAAAGATTGTAATCCAATCAGCCATACCACCATTCCATAATCCAGGTAATTCTTGAGATTTAATGGTTTTGGCACCGGATGTCTTTTTACTGATAAATCCTGTTGTAGGATCAACAAAGTTTCGTAAATTAAAATAATGACCTTTGTACGTTTTTATACCACATGCCAAATCTACAGGATTGAAATGAGTTGCCTGGGATAAAATCTTTTCTTGATCCGGTTTTTTACGGTTGATTTGGGACGATTCTACAATTTGTAAACTTTTTGTTCCATCTCCATTTACCACCCAAAAAGGACCGCCTCCCGGCTCCCCTTCGTTTTTTACCATTCCACAAACCCGCATAGGACGATTCAATTTTGATTTTAAAAACTGAATGCGTCTTCTAAAAGGAAATGATTTCAATGTTTCAGGAACATCGATACAAAGTTTTGTTTTCGCAAATGTTTCAATTTTACATAAATCATCTTCAGAAGGTTTATTGTCTAGAATTGATAACATTTCAAATGTTTGTTGCTGTACTTGTAAAAATATTCCTCCGATTAATTTTTTGTATTGAACAGTTATAATATCTTTATTTTGAAATGGGTTATCAGGAATTACATTGTCGATATTTTTGATAAAAATGAGATCTCCTCTGCATTCATTTAAGTTCTCAATAAGAGCACCATGCCCACCAGGCCTAAAGATCAAATTACCTTCTTCGTCTCGGATCGGTTCATTATATTCGTCAACGGCAATAGTATCCGTATAGTGTTTTTGTTCAGAAAGCGACACTCGGAATTTAGCACCACAGAGGTTATGGAAAAATGTACGAATGGTTCGAATTTCTTTTAAAAAATCTGGAACATATTCAGAAGAAACAGTGAAATGCAAATGGATCAAACCGTCTTTGGATTTTGCATATCGTAGGCCCTCTGTAAAGTGTTCCATTAATGCTGTTTCCGTAACATCTCCATATTTATGAAATTTGATTAATGCTTTTGGTAATGATCCATAGCCCATATATTGTTTCCCAAGTAGGCAATTGATAATGGTCGCATAATCGTTTCGTTGCATATAATCATCGATTTCGAGACCGGCTTTTTTCATTGTGGTCTTTAGATCGCTATAAAAAGCAAATTGAGTAAGGTTATCTAAAAAAAAACTTACTTCAGGAAACTCATTTTTTATGTGATGAGGAACTCCAAAATATGTGGCGGAAAAATTGTATAAGTCTTTGAACATCCGAGTTGCAGCACCTGAAGCCGGAACGAATTTAAGAATATTCTTTTGAGGTGCGTTTTCTTCAAAAAAATGTATATAATTATTGATTTCGATATCAGATAAAACGCAAATACCCCCATTCTCCGGAGTTGCTGGGGTATCCAGTACAATGGATGGGTATCCGGTTTTGAAGTGATTCAATTGCTGATAAACGACTTCGTCGGATAACCCTAAAGACGCCATCAGATGTAAATCCTTTTGATTGAAAACGTATGTCATTGACTTTTAATAAAGTTTTTTAATAGAATCGGATTCTGTAAGAATCAGTTCACGTATAATGGTTTCTCCTTCTTTTAAGCGAAAACTATTACGCCCTTCTTTATGGATTCTCCAGTAATAAACAGAATCGATTTTGGAATCGTAATCGATTTTGGCCATCATATCAAAAATACCCGGATGCTTATATACATTAAAAAATTCTCCTCTTGAATCGGTGAATCCACTAATGTTATAATCGCTACTGTCTTTTCCTAAAAAAATGGAAGCATGTGGAACGGCCCGGTTCGTTTGCCCATCTATAACAGTGATTTTTACTTTACAATCTGTATCTTTATCACACGATATAAAAATACTTCCTATCAAGAAGCTGATTATTAATAAGCTAAATGAAAACAAACTTTTTTTCTGCATAAAAAATGTTTTTTATTATTACTCATGTAAATTATTTGACTTACTTTTGCAAAAATAATATATTTATAAGTATGAAAACAGAAAAACTGATATTTTTAGTATTTTTTTTCTTGGTTTCATTTTGTGCTTTTTCGCAAAAGTCTGATAATCAATCGAAAAAAAATGAAAAAAAATCATATGTATTATTAGAAACTCCTTATGGGAATATGAAAATAGTGTTATACAATGATACTCCGTTGCATAAGGAAAATTTTTTAAAGCTAGTAAAAGACGGATTCTATCAGGATCTTTTGTTTCATCGAATTATTAAGAATTTTATGATCCAAGGAGGTGATCCTGAATCCCGTAATGCGAAGCCAGGACAAATGTTAGGAAATGGAGGGCCTGGGTATACTGTTCCTGCTGAATTTGTTGCTACTCATTTTCATAAGAAGGGGGCACTGGCAGCTGCTCGGCAGGGAGATATGGTAAATCCTAAGAAGGCCTCTTCGGGTTCTCAATTTTATATTGTACAGGGGCAAAAATGGACGGAACAACAGTTGATGATGATGGCTCAGCAACGAGGTGTCAAATGGAGTCCGGAACAGATTCAAATATATACTACAATAGGAGGGACTCCGCATCTGGATAATGAATATACGGTTTTTGGAGAGGTAATAGAAGGATTGGATGTGATAGATAAAATAGCTGCACTTCCGTGTGGACCTGCCGATAGGCCTTTGGCAGATATAAACATGAAGATACGAATAATAGAAAAATGATTTGTGTTGTCGTGAAATGAATTTGAATAACGACCCGTTTTGAAAACAGATATAATGAAAACTAAAATACTGAATTATTTAGAAGAAATAAACCGAACATCGATAGCTACGTGTAAGGATAAAATTGGAGAAATAGAACAATTTCGAATTAAATATTTAGGAAAGAAAGGGATAATGACCGAGCTATTTGATAGTTTTAAAACTGTTCCTAATGACCAGAAACGAGAAATAGGGCAATTGCTGAATCAATTAAAAGAAGCTGCGCAAGAAAAGATTGATAGTTTTAAAAACTATTTGGATGAAAAGGTTGATGTAACCGGTGATTTGGATTTGACTATGCCGACAGATTTTTCAGAAATAGGAAGTCGCCACGTATTGTCGGTCGTACAAAATGAGATTATAGATATTTTTTCCCGTATTGGTTTTACGGTATCGGAAGCTCCTGAAATTGAAGATGATTGGCACGTATTCTCAGCATTGAATTTTCCTCCCGAACATCCTGCACGCGATATGCAAGATACATTTTTTGTAGAAAAAGACGGTGTATATGGAGATGCGGTTTTGCGTACCCATACTTCGTCGGTTCAAGTGCGTGTAATGGAATCCAACAATCCTCCGATACGGATTATAGCTCCCGGAAGAGTGTTTCGAAACGAAGCTATTTCTGCACGGGCTCATTGTATATTCCATCAGGCCGAAGGTTTGTATATTGACAAAAAAGTTTCATTTTCCGATTTAAAACAAACGTTGTTATATTTTGCAAAGGAAATGTTTGGAGAAGACACTCAGATACGTTTACGGCCTTCTTATTTTCCATTTACCGAGCCCTCTGCGGAAATGGATATCTCTTGTAATATCTGCGGAGGAAAAGGATGTAATATTTGTAAACATACCGGTTGGCTCGAAATATTAGGGTGTGGAATGGTAGATCCCAATGTGTTGGATGCTAGCGGTATTGATAGTAAAATATATTCCGGTTTCGCATTTGGAATGGGGGTGGAACGTATGGCGATGTTGAAATACCAAATACGTGATTTACGTTTGTATTTTGAAAATGATTTACGTTTTTTGAAACAATTTGAAACTCTTGTATAGTATATGGCGATTATAAGATTGGAAAGTATGGAATTTTATGCGTATCATGGTTGTTTTGAAGAAGAACAAATTATAGGTACTCATTTCCGTGTAGATGTAGATTTGGAAGTAGATACAACCCTTTCTCAGCAATCAGATAATTTACATGAAACGGTAAATTATTTGTCTGTATATCAAACAATAAAACGAGAAATGGATGTGTCGTCAAAATTGTTGGAAAATGTTTCGGAGCGAATTGCAAACAGTATTTTATCTCGATTTGGAAAAGTTCAACGAATCACAATAAAAGTTTCCAAACTAAATCCCCCGTTGGGTGGTAAACTGGAGGCGGTTAGCGTCGAAATTCGAAAAGAAAGGGAGCCTGTTATTTTATAGACAAGATTAAGATAAGTTAAATATAATAATGTGGTTAGAAATTTGTTATGTATCAGTAAAAATATATAAAATAAAAAAATATTGAAGTATGAAACGAAAAATAGTTTTCTTATTTATTTTGTCGGTATTAGGATTGTTTCATAATCCAATAAAAGCAAATCCTACCGGTAGTAAAAATGTAAAAGAGCTGACAGAACAAACGTTTAATGCAGCTATTGAAAAAGGTGTTGTCATTGTTGATTTTTGGGCTACCTGGTGTCGTCCATGTTTAATGCAAGCTCCTATATTTGAAGAAGCTGCTAAAGAAATGCAAGGAAAGGTAGTCTTTGCAAAATTGGACGTAGATAAGGCAAAAAAAATCTCTTCTACATATCGTATTTCAGGTATCCCCTGTTTGATTATTTTTAAAGATGGTAAAGAAGTCGGTCGTCTGGTTGGAATGCAAAATAAAGAGAATATTATTGCAGCCTTAAAACAAGCGGTCGATAAAAAATAATGATCGGAATGAACCCTGTTTTGGATATAGATAAATTGCTTTTTTTGGACATTGAAACTGTACCTCAATATGCAGCATATAGTTCTATGCCTGAAAATATGCAGTTGTTATGGAATAAAAAAGTCCAACGCTTGGTTCGTTATGAAAGTGGTTTTGGTGCAGATAATACGGCAGAGGATTTGTATACAAGGGCAGGAATATATTCTGAATTTGGAAAAATCATATGTATATCCATAGGTTTTTTCAAAGAAGAGAAATTGTATGTACATTCATATTTCGGAGATAATGAACATGAGTTGCTTTCGACGTTTAGAACAAGTGTGACTAAACACTTTGGTACGTCAAATTGTCGGCTTTGCGGACATAATATAAAGGAATTTGATATTCCATATATTGCTCGTAGAATGTTGATCAATGGAATTGCATTACCTGAAATATTTAATCTTTCTGGAAAACGACCTTGGGAAAATCCACATCTCGATACTCTTGAAATGTGGAAATTTGGAGATTATAAGCATTACACTTCGCTTGAGTTGTTGGCCGCTGTTTTTGGCATTCCATCTCCAAAAGACGATATTGCCGGAAGTGATATAATGGAGGTGTATTGGAAGCAAAATGATTTGCAACGGATTGTAACCTATTGTGAAAAGGATACAATTACGGTTGTTCAATTGTTTTTGAAAATGAAAGGGATGAAATTGGTCCCAGATCAAAATATTGTTTTTATAAAGTGAATATTAATAAAATAAATAATAATACCATGAAAAAGTTTGTTATACCTTTTTTAGTCGCATGTTTTTTAATGACAAGTTGTGATAAAAGTGAAAATATTTATGTAGTGAATCCAGTTCAGACGGTTTATCTTGATGCATATAGAAATAATTGGGTCCCAGATCCGAATACGTCATATATCTATGCTTCGTTTAAGATGCCTGAAATTACAAATACGATTATCCAAAATGGCATTGTTGTGGCCTATTACATAGATGGACAATATGATAATATGCTACCTTATTTATTACCTTATTTGGATCAAAACACGAATCTTTTGTATTATGAAAATCTACGTTTTGATATGAGAGCGGGGGAAATTACATTTATAATAGAAGATTCCGATTTTAATCGGCCCAACCCACCTTCTCATATGAAGTTTAAAGTTTCCATAGTTGGGTAATTAAAAAAATAAAAAAAGAGGTTTGCTTAGCAAACCTCTTTTTTTATCTTCTCATACTAAAATTATTTAGCAGGAGCAGCTTGTTCAGTAGTAGCTGTAGCAGTTTCTTCAACTACAATGGCTTCTTCTGTTGCAGGAGTAGTTTCTTCAACAACTTGTTCAACTGCAGGTTCTTCAACAGCAGCAGTTTCTTCTGTTGCAGCGCTATTGCAAGCAGCGAAAGAAAACATACCAGCTACGGCTAATAAAAACATTACTTTTTTCATCTCTTTGCGATATTTTTAAAGTTATCAATTAATGAATTTGACATTGCAAAAGTACTACATTTTTGTTACTTCTATACAAAAAAAATGAAAAAAAAAGGTATCGGATTTTAATATGTTGTTTTGTAGTTGCTTAGGTGTGTATTTTTACATATTTAAATGAAAAAATAAATAAAAAAATCGTACAAAAACGTACGATTCTTTTATTTGTTATAATATTTTGAACAGGAATTTGACCTTATACCAGACCTGAAAATCCCATAAATGCCATAGCTAATATTCCAGCAGTAACTAATGCAATAGGAATTCCTTTCATCCCTTTAGGGACTTCGTTTAATGCTAATTGTTCGCGAATACCTGCGAAAATTACGAGTGCCAATGTAAATCCTAATGCGATCCCAACCGAATAGGTCATGCTTTGTAAAAGCGTCCATTCTTTTTGTACTACAGTAATAGCAACCCCTAAAACAGCACAATTGGTTGTGATCAAGGGTAAAAAGATTCCAAGTGTTTGATATAAAGCAGGAGCAATCTTTTTTAAGATGATTTCTACCATTTGTACTAACCCTGCAATGACTAAGATAAAGCAAATCGTTTGCAGGTAATTTAAACCATAAGGTGCGAGAATAGATGTTTGAATAAGATAAGTTACCAATGTGGCTATAAACATAACAAATAGAACAGCCCCACCCATTCCCAATGAACTTTTTACGTCTTTAGAAACCCCCAAAAAAGGACATATCCCTAAAAATTGTGCCAATACGATGTTGTTTACAAATATGGCACCAATAATGATAAAAATGTACTCCATGATTAATATATTAACATTTTAAATTCATAAAACACGTTTGTTTTCATAACTTCACCTTATACCAAAGGCCTACAACACAAACATTCACAATCTATTAGAAATAAAATTGACACTATTCATTAAGGAATAGTGATGTTTGCAATCAGACTGCAAAAGTAATATTTATTTTTGATATGTGCAATAAATTTATGATGGAGTTTATGTTTCATGATAGTTCATGTAATTGATTCTTTTGAAATATATTTACTTATTTATGAGGTGTGTTGCTTTTTCAATTTTGATTCATTCTTTTCATGTCAGATTTTCTATGTATCTTTGCACGCTTTTGGAAATAAAAGAATGTTTGTAAAATTTGAATACGTTCGTTTATAAATTTATTAATTTAAAACCCAAAGAAATGAAAAAAGCTTATCTATTCCCTGGACAAGGTGCCCAGTTTGTAGGGATGGGAAAAGAATTATACGATGCAAATCCTAGTTGTAAAGAAATGTTTGAGAGAGCAAATGACATCATTGGCTTTCGTATTACAGACCTTATGTTTGCAGGTACTCTAGAGGACTTGAAACAAACAAAAGTAACACAGCCTGCTATATTTTTACATTCTACTATTTTGGCAGCAAGTTTAGGAAAAGATTTTCAACCCGATATGGTTGCGGGGCATTCATTAGGAGAATTTTCGGCATTGGTTGCTGCGGGTGCCATGAATTTTGAAGACGGATTGAAACTTGTGATAGCACGTGCTAATGCGATGCAAAAAGCTTGCGAGGTACGTCCTTCTACGATGGCTGCTATTTTAGGACTAGATGACAAAACCGTTGAAGATATTTGTAAAAGTATCCAAAATGAGGTAGTTGTTCCTGCAAACTACAATAGTCCCGGACAATTGGTTATATCTGGAACTATGGAAGGTATAGAACAGGCTTGTAATTTGTTGAAAGCTGCAGGCGCGAAACGAGCTATGCAATTGAATGTTGGTGGAGCATTTCATTCTCCGTTAATGGAACCGGCTCGTGTAGAACTTTCTGAAGCTATTGAAAAAACAATTTTTAAGACTCCGATATGTTCTGTTTACCAAAATGTAACAGCTTCTCCGGTTATTGATCCTAATGTAATAAAAGAAAATCTTATCGCTCAGCTAACAGCTCCGGTTCGTTGGACAAAAACAGTAGAAAATATGATTACGGATGGTGCGGACTTCTTTATTGAAGTTGGTCCGGGTAACGTATTACAAGGACTTGTAAAGAAGGTAAAATCAGATGCTAATTGCATAAGTGCGTAACTTATAGCATTGGAAAAATATTTGTATTTTTTATAGAGGATTTTTAGACAACACATTCTCTTGAAAAAAG
>CAYYUE010000094.1:0-8784 GCA_964474745.1 uncultured Bacteroidaceae bacterium
GTTTTTATCAAAGAAATATCAATTTCTATTACATGCAAAATGAGATTATATCTTTATTTTCTAAAAAATTTGAATATTGGGATTTTGTTTGTAATTTTGCACAAAGAAAAAAATCATAATAAGGGAAGTTCGTATGCTAAACAATAAATCAGTTTTAATTACAGGTGGTACAGGTTCTTTTGGGAAAAAATTTGTTGAAATTATATTACAAAACTATCCGGATGTAAAAAGAATTGTTATCTATTCAAGAGATGAGTTAAAACAATTTGAAATGAGACAAAAATACTCTAGTTCTCAATATCCTCAAATACGCTTTTTTATTGGAGACGTTAGAGATGGAGCTCGTTTAGAAAGAGCATGCGAAGGAATAGACGTAATTATTCATGCTGCTGCCATCAAACAGGTTGATACTGCTGAATATAATCCAGATGAGTGTATTAAAACGAATATAAATGGAGCACAAAATGTAATTAATGCAGCATTGAAATGTGGTGTAAAAGACATTGTTGCCTTATCAACCGATAAAGCATGTGCGCCAATCAATTTATATGGTGCTACAAAACTTACATCCGATAAATTATTTGCTGCTGCTAACAATATTAGTGGATCTAAAAATATTCGGTTTTCAGTAGTACGATATGGAAACGTAATGGGTTCCAGAGGATCTGTAATTCCTTTTTTTATTAATAAGAGGGATAACGGAGAAAAAGAAATTCCCATAACAGACACGAGAATGACAAGGTTCAATATTTCATTACAAGAAGGTGTGGAACTTGTTATGTGGGCTATAAAGCATCACTTGGGAGGTGAAATATTTGTACCCAAAATTCCCTCCTATCACATTTTAGATATAGCCAACGCTATTGCACCAAACTTATCTATAAAAGAAATTGGCATCAGACCTGGAGAGAAACTGCATGAAGAAATGATAACACCAACAGATGCTTTAAATACAATAGACATAGGAAAATACTATGCCATACTGCCATCCGTTTCATTCAAGCATCATAAAGAAGATTATATCAAACATCATAAAGGTATTCCGGTTGCAGACGATTTTCATTATAGTTCCGATCGAAACACAGACTGGGAAACAATAGATAGTTTAAGAACGAAAATTGTAAAATATGTCGATCCTAATTTTAGTGTGAAATAATTATGAAACCTATTCCATATGGAAAACAAAACATCACCGAAGAAGATGTAGCTGCTGTTGTTGACGCTCTTAAATCAGATTATTTGACTCAAGGCCCAAAAGTATCTGAATTTGAAAAAGTTTTTGCAGCATACGTAGGTGCTAAGTATGCTGTCGCGGTAAACAATGCTACAGCGGGATTACATATTGCTGCAAAAGGGCTTGGTGTTTCATCTGGGAAAAGAGTTATTGTTACTCCAATAACATTTGCATCCAGTGCTAATTGTGTCAGATTTTGTAATGGCGACGTTGTATTTAGTGATATTGACAAAGATACTTACCTTCTTGATATAAAAAAAGTAGAAACACTTATTAAATCCAAACCGAAAGGTTACTTCTGCGGCATTATTTCTGTAGACTTTGCCGGTTATCCCGTTAATACCGAAAAGTTGAGAAATATTGCAGATGAATATGGAATGTGGATTCTCGAAGATGCTTGTCATGCACCAGGAGGGTATTACATAGATAGTAAAGGAAATAAAGAGTATTGTGGTAGTTGCAACTATACTGATGCGGCAGTATTCTCTTTTCATCCTGTAAAGCATATTGCTACTGGTGAAGGGGGTATGATTACGACGAACAACGAGGAATTATACAAAAAATTACTGTTATTCAGAACCCATGGCATTACTAAAGATCCAACTTTAATGTCAAAACACGATGGTGAATGGTATTACGAGATGATCGAATTAGGATATAATTATCGTATAACCGATATTCAAGCAGCACTAGGAATATCCCAATTGAAACGCGCCGATGAAGGCATAAAACGAAGACACGAGATTGCAGAAAAATACAATAAAGCCTTCTGCAACATAAAAGGAATTACTATTCCTTTCTTAGAAAAAGGAGTATCTCACGCATATCATTTATACATTATTCAGGTTGAAAATAGAATTGGGCTATATAATTTTCTAAAAAAGAATCAAATACATACCCAAGTACATTATATTCCGCTTCACCATATGCCGTATTATCAGCAATTCAAAAACGAAAGCGGAAATTTACCAATAGCTGAAACATATTACAACCATTGTTTAAGCTTGCCAATGTTCCCAATATTGACGGACGAAGAGCAAAACTACATTATTAATAAAGTTATTGAATTTGTAAAATGAGTCGACATATTGCTATAATTCCAGCTCGTGGTGGTAGTAAGCGAATTCCCAGAAAAAATATCAAATCATTCTTGGGAAAACCAATTATTGCCTATTCTATCGAAGCAGCATTAAAATCAAAATTGTTTGATGAAGTAATGGTGTCGACAGATGATTCTGAAATTGCGGAAACAGCTAAACAGTATGGGGCAAATGTTCCTTTTATGCGTTCCCCTGAAACTGCAAATGATTACGCAACAACTGCGGATGTAATTTTTGAAGTTTTAGATTCATACATAAAACAAAACCAAACATTTGATGTCGTAACATGTATTTATCCAACGGCTCCATTTATTACTCCTGAAAAGCTTAAAGAGGGGTATCAGAAAATACATGAAGACGGTTTTGACTCCGTTTTTACTACAGTTGCCTTTTCGTATCCTGTGCAAAGAGGGCTTCAAATCAAAAACAATAAAATAGAAATGGTATATCCCGAATATAAAAATGCACGTTCTCAGGATTTACCGACAATCTATCATGACGCAGGACAATTTTATGCAGCTACTATAGATGCTTTTTATAAAGCAAAAAGTTTTTGGGGCAATAATACCGGGGCATTAATTTTATCAGAACTAGAAGTGCAGGACTTGGATACGGAAACTGACTGGAAATTGGCCGAAATGAAGTATCAATTGCTTCATTCACATTAATAAGGTGTAAATAGTGGAAAAATGTAAAAAAATATTCTTTAGAGCGGATGCAGGACAGCACATCGGGTATGGGCATTTCATACGTACTTTAGCTTTAGCCGATATGTTAAAGAGTGATTTTGATTGTACCTTTTTTACACAACTACCTACTGAATATCAAAAAAATGAGATTGCACAAGTTTGCAAATGTGTTGAATTACCTGACGAAAACAGTAAGTTTGAACTATTCATAAATGCTCTTTCTGGCAATGAAATTGTGGTTCTTGATAATTACTTCTTTACTACCGATTACCAAAAATCCATTAAGGCAAAAGGATGCAAATTGATCTGCATCGATGATTTGCATGATAAACATTATGTAGCAGATATCGTAATCAATCATGGACAAAACAATCCCAATTTATTTAATGTAGAGCCTTATACAGAACTTTGCTTAGGGTTGGATTGGGCATTGTTACGTAAACCATTTCTTGAAGCAGCAAGAAACGCTATACACCGAAAATATTCCGATACTATTGAAAAAATAGTTATCTGCTTTGGAGGAAGCGATATGCATCATCTTACTGAAAAAGTAATTCAATCTACCATACAAATACATGGTGTTCAAAAAATTGATGTTATTATTGGTGGGAATTTTTCCGCATTCTCCTTATTTACTGATTCTCGAATTACTTTTCACCAAAATATTTCCGGTCAACAAATTGCTACACTTTTTTTCAATTGCGATTTGGCGATTGTTTCGGCAAGTACAGTTTCTATTGAAGCGTTGGCCTGTGGGGCACAAACAGCTGCAGGGTGGTATGTGAATAACCAAAAAGATATTTACGATATGATAACTACTTCATACAAAGTGATTGGACTAGGTAATCTTATACATGATTTTCCCCTAATACAAAACTATATAAACACGCATACAATATCAAAGCATGAACATGTTTATTATGATGAATTTCAACATATCCCATTAAGATATAGAAAATTAATAAATGCATTATGAATAATATATCATTATTTATCTCCGGCAATTTAGGATTTACGATAGTAAAGCATTTAATCAAGAAATCCAAATACTACATTGTAAACGCAATATTTACAAATGCAGAAAGTTTTGAAATCATTGATTATGCAAACAATAACAAAATACCGATTTTTATTGGTAATCCCAGAACAAAACAAGGTGCCGCTTTTATCATCAATCACAAAATTACTTGTGATATATTATTATCCATTAATTATTTATTTATTCTGGATCAATCATTATTATCGCTCCCATGGAAATACGCTATTAACTTTCATGGAGCATTATTACCTAAGTACAGGGGAAGAACTCCTCACGTATGGGCAATCATAAATGGAGAGACAGAAACCGGAATTACCGCTCACTTCATTTCAGAGCAATGTGATGAAGGTGACATAATTTTCCAGGAAAAAATTTCTATAAATGATGAAGACACCGGAGCTGATATATTAAAAACATTTGAGCATTTATACCCAATAATTGTCGATAAAGTATTGGAAATGATTTCATCAAATCATATTACACGTATTCCGCAAAATAATTTAGTATCGTCATATTATGGCAAAAGAACTCCGGTTGACGGTAGAATAAATTGGGAATGGTTCTCAAATAGAATCTGCAATTGGGTTAGAGCTCAAGCTTATCCATATCCGGGAGCTTATACATATTATGAAAATCAAAAAATTACTATTGATAAAGTCAAAATAGTAGAATCTTTTCCTTTTTCTAATGAATACCCTAACGGATATATATTAAAAGGCGGTCATAGCCCATATATTAAGGTTCCCAACGGCATTATAGAAATCGTTACGGTAAGAGAAAAAAAATCATTTTTAAAAGGTAAATATCTAGAATAAGTTATGGGAAAAACATTTATCATCGCTGAATTATCTGCGAATCATAACGGTAGTAAACAAACAGCTGTCGAAACCATTCGAGCGGCAAAGCGTTCCGGTGCAGATGCCATTAAATTACAAACATATACAGCCGATACGATAACATTGGATTGCCATTCCGATGATTTCAAAATAACTCAAGGAACTTTGTGGGATGGAAAATACTTTCATGATCTATACCAAGAGGCTTATACTCCATGGGAATGGCATGAAGAATTATTTAAAACGGCACACGAAGAAGGTCTACTTTGTTTTTCTACTCCATTCGATAAAACAGCAGTGGACTTTTTGGAAACGTTAAATAACCCAATCTATAAAATTGCCTCATTTGAAATCACAGACATTCAACTAATTGAATATGCAGCAAGTAAAATGAAACCAATGATAATTTCTACTGGAACCGCTATTTTAGATGATATAAAACTTGCAGTGGAAACTTGTCGTAAAGTTGGAAATAACGATATTACGCTGCTAAAATGCACCTCTTCTTACCCGGCGCCTATCGAAGAAGCCAATTTATGCATGATTCCCGATATGGCGAAACAATTCGGAGTAAAAACAGGGTTATCGGACCATACAATGGGATCAATTGCCGCAATTACTGCCGTAGCTTTAGGAGCTAGCATCATTGAAAAGCATTTTATTATCGACCGTTCTATTGGCGGACCGGATTCCGCTTTTTCGATGAACGAACCAGAGTTTACCCAAATGGTGAAAGATATTCGTAACACAGAAAAGGCGATTGGAAAAGTGGATTACGAACTTACCGAAAAAATGAAATCGGGACGTTGCTTTACGCGTTCTCTATATGTTGCCGAAAATATGAAAGAAGGAGACATAATTACAGAACATAATGTCCGTTCTGTAAGACCGGGATTTGGCTTGCACCCAAAATACCTTTCCGAACTTATAGGAAAACCGGTAAATAGAAACCTAAAAAAGGGAGACAGAATGAAACAGGAATACGTGAAAAATAATACATTAAATTCTTAATACGATCCAAGCTATGAAATATGTATTTAGCATTTCAAGTCATCTTACTTTTTACATATCAAATAAAATTATAGAAATTGACGCACGAAACGTTGATGATTGCGTTTTATTATTGACCCGGGATTATCACATTCCGGAAAAATATAATTCATTATACAAAAATCAAATACACACTTCATACAACGTAGTTGGAGAACAAAGCAGCCGAGTATTTTCCGGTATCAATGTATTACAAACCAAACGAAATATCAAAGCTTTCGACAATTTAATAGATCCATTTCTCCAAAATGAAGATTTTATTTGGTATACTCAAGTCTGCTCTAACGATATTTGCAGTTTAATGGTAACGAAAAAAAACTGCGTAGGATATTATATTATAGAAGACGGATTTGGATCCTATCTGAATACAAATCCTCAAACATTTAAAGGATGGCGATATATAGCATACAAGCTTGTTTTAAAACCTTTTTTTAATAGAATATTTGAGCTAAAAAATCATTTTATTTCGACAGATTCACCAAAATTCAAAGGATGTATCGCGACAATTGAAACCTGTTTTCCTCTACATCAACAATACTTACGTGTTATTGGTCTTCCTTTTGAAAAAATTGACCTTGGATATACTCCGAACGCCATTTTGTCAATCGATCCCATGTATCTTTTCATTGATGATGAAGTCATAAAGAAAATATATCAAGAACTATCTTGCTTTATAAAATCCAAATGCTATAAAACCATAACATATAAATTTCACCCTATTTTTTATGCGACTGTAAATAGCAATTTAAAAGCCCATTATACCCAAATGATAAAAAATTACTTTGGAGAGGGCTTAATTGAACTTGATAAAAATACAGTATTAGAAAATGTATTGATGACCTACGCATGCGATTTCTATACCGATAATTCTTCTGTAGCTATATATGGGCACGAATTAGGAGCCGCATGTTATAGTTATATACCTATTTTAAATTATTATGCAAATACTCACCGAAATTATCCTTTGATAAACAAAATATGTATCCCGATTCATCATAATGAATATATGTAAACAAATGTGGGTCGTTTATTAGGATTTTTCATTTAATCAATAATACAATATGACAAAAGTATCAATCATTCTTCCGGTCTATAATGTAGCACAATATATTGAAAAATGTACACAATCATTGCTAGAGCAAACACTCGAAGATATCGAATTCATTTTTGTTGACGATCATGGACCAGACAATAGTATCGAGTTAGTCCAGAAAATGATAGAAAATCATCCGCGTAAAAACCAATTCAAATTTTTGAAACCGGCATACAACTTAGGTGCAGGTTTAGCTCGAAATTATGCCATTCCACAGAGCTCAGGCGAATACATAGCTTTTGTTGATAGTGATGACTGGATAGAACCCAACATGTTTGAGGAGTTATATAACGAAGCTAAAAAAAACGATAGTGATCTGTGTTGTTGTCAAATGCAAAAGAATTATCCGGATGGGAAAATTGGCGATATTTTAGAAAATCCATATATTGGTACTGGTCAAATTACGGACGAAAAACGTTCTTTTTTCCTGACCCATTATGTTTCTTTATTTGCATCATTTATTTATAGACGAACCCTGATTATCGACAACAATATTCAATATCCCGAAGAACGCTGTGCTGATGATAGTTATTTCGTTTCTTGTGTACTGATGATGGCACAATCAATCTCCTATGTTAATAAACCCTTTTACCAGTATTTAATTCGTCCAGGATCCGTATGTACAACAAAAGACAGTACAAAATATCAAAAAAGGATCCTTGTTTTTAACAAACTTATGAGATATGCAAAAACACACGGAGTGTACGGTAAATTTAAACAAGAGATAGATTATATCTATATTAAAAAAGGTTATTTAGCATCCGTTTTCAATTATATAACAAACTCTACAAAACCTAAAACCGATACAATAAAAGGAATCTATGCTGAATTACTATCCCAAATTCCAGACTACAAAAAGAATCCCTTTTACAAAAAAAATAATGCTTTACAAACATTGATTTTTTTAAATCGTTATTTTCCTCAAATAGCCATTAAAATCATCAAGATGTACACGAAAAAAAACGAAGTTGTTGTTTAATTATATTATTTTATAAACTATGGATCTAATTATCGGAGCAGGAATTAGCGGATTAAGCTATGCAGCCACAACAAAAAATGATTATCTGATTGTCGAAAAAAGTGACGCAATAGGCGGCTATTGTAAAACGATTTACTCAGGTGATTATATATGGGATTACTCAGGACATTTTTTTCATTTTCAACATCCCGAAATTAAAGATTTTGTCATGAGTAAATTGAATGAAAACGATATTCTAAAAGTATGTAAATATACTCAAATTTATTACAATGGGCTCCATGTGGATTATCCTTTTCAAATGAATATTCACCAATTGGACAAAGAAGAATTTATCGATTGTTTATATGACTTATTTTCAATACCGAATAATCAGGAAATAAATTCATTTAAAAGTATGCTCTATGCCAAATTTGGTAAATCCATATCCGAAAAATTCTTGATCCCTTATAATGAAAAATTATATGCAACCGATTTGAATAAACTTGACGTCGACGCCATGGGAAGATTTTTCCCTTATGCAAATAAAGAAGAAATTATACTTAATTTTCGGAATTCAAAAAATCAATCCTATAACGCATTTTTTCTTTACCCCAAAAAAGGAGTTATAAAAGTAGTCGAATCAGTTGCATCTCGTGTAGATCAATCAAAATTATCATTGAATGAATGGTTGATTTCCGTAGATAGAACAAAAAAGATTGCAACAACTAATAAACGAACCATTTCATTTGATCATTTAATATCAAGTATTCCGTTTCCTGAACTAT